>NZ_DIJR01000016.1:0-55641 GCF_002421245.1 Sphingobacterium sp. UBA5639 | reverse complement strand
CTACCCCGCGGTCACTACTTCCGCCTATGAGCACGGGTACTCCGATGAGCTTGCTGTTCTGCAAACGCTCTACAGATACAAAAAATGTATCGAGATCACAATGTACTATACTCCTCTCCATGTTTTTTTCAATTGTATCAAAAGCCCTGTATTGTCGCCTTTGATTTTTGGTAATTGCTGCATTCAAAATTACTAATATTATTAGCAAACAATCAACAGCGAGAAATGATTTAATTTTTATCACATTCATTGTCAGCGATATAATTTATAGTAAAGGATTGGCTTAAACTTCACTTACTTATGGCGGAAATCCGGTGCGCATGCCTATAAACCCATGAAAGGAAATCTGGAGCAACTGCTCGCTCGAACCTGCACAACTCCACTTTGGGAGGACGATTTATTGTCAATAGACGATGCGCGATTATTGGTAGGCACGAAACGCGTGCAAGATGATTGGATCGTGCTGGTAAAGCACAAAAGGGGGAAATAAAAAGCCTCCCTTATTAATCGTTAAGGGAGGTAATGCTTATTAGATGCCCGCCTTGGTTACATGTCAACGGGCTTCGGCTGCTTTGAGCTAAAGCAAAAGACCTTACCTAATTACCTTATCATTGCTGTTATTGATAAGCCTTAGTATTGTTGCGAGCGGAAAGAACTCAAAAAAACAATAGAGCAATTCGAAGACTCTTCGACAGAGATTGATTCTAGTGAAGTTAAAAAATAATATCACTCCGCCATACAACCTATTCTATTTAATCTTCATCACCTTCATTTAATGAATTATTCTTTCACCGTGAACATCACCGAACACCTAATGGTTTGACACATATTGATGTTGCATATACGTTATCTTTTGAGAAAAATACCCTTCATTGAGATGTGAATAGTTGTGTGCTATTATTTTTTGAACCAAAGTTGTTTTGGATGTGTTCCTTTAAAACACAGATTAATAATTGGTTAAATGTACACACATTCTAAAATATAAATTATGAAAGCAGCAGTATTCCATAAGCCCGGCGATATCAGGGTCGATAATGTACCTGACCCAGCTATACTTGACCCAAGAGACGTCATTCTAAAAGTAACCGCGACCGCAATATGTGGCTCCGATCTACATATTCTAAGCGGTGCAGTCCCGCAGAAGGAAAACCTGATCATGGGACACGAATTTATGGGCATCGTAGAGGAAGTGGGCTCAGAAATCACCAATCTAAAAAAAGGCGACCGTGTAGTAGTCCCCTTTCCGATCGCTTGCGGAAAATGTTTTTTCTGTACGCATGAAGCATCTCCTGCCTGCGAGAATTCAAACTTTAAACACTATGGTCCCAACGGGGATTTGATGGATCAAAAAGGTGGTGCACTCTTTGGCTATACTGATCTTTACGGAGGATATTCTGGCGGTCAGGCTGAATATGTACGCGTTCCTTATGCCGATATCAGTCCTCGGATTATTCCCGAACACCTGACTGATGAACAGGCTTTGTTTTTAACAGACATTTTTCCTACCGGATGGTCTGCGATTGATTGGGCAAATCTGAAAGGCGGTGAAACTGTTGCAATCTTTGGTTCGGGTCCTGTCGGCCTGATGGCTCAAAAAGCAGCATGGCTTAATGGTGCTGGTCGAGTTATCGCTATAGACCCACTGGACTATCGATTGGAGAAAGCGAAAGCAGTCAATAACGTTGAAATCCTAAACCCACATAAAGTAGATGTTATTCAGGCAATTCGTGAAATGACTAACGGAAGAGGAGCCGACGTGTGCGTAGATGCAGTAGGCTTTGAGCCCGAACGAAATTTTATGGATAAAGTAAAAGCAACGATAAATTTTGAAAAAGGGTCGATAAAAGTATTGGAAATGTGCTTTGAAGCGGTCAGACGAATGGGAACAGTATCGATCATGGGCGTATATGGTTCACCATACGATAATTTCCCACTATTCAGGATTTTTGATAAAGGTATCACCATTAAGCAGGGTCAAGCCCCTGTTCTTAACTATATTGACAAGCTTGTGAACCTCGTCAGCGAAAATAAAGTAGTTCTCGATGATATTATCACCCACACCATTCCGCTTACTGAAGCGGAGCATGGCTATAAAATCTTCAATGAGAAAGAAGACGATTGCGTTAAAGTAGTTTTGAAACCCTAAGATAAATTTGCGAGGAAAAATCACGAAAAACGAGCAGGCTTGCTGTAAACATTAAATGATTTTTCCTCGCGGTTTATCGTTCGGTTAATGCTGCTAGGCCTTTTCGCAAATCGCTAAAATAGCTTCGCAAGTATTCCTTCAAAAGTTACCAAAATATTTTCTCCATATTTTTGCTGTGCTTTGGTCTACTTTCTCTTCAAGCGTGTAAGCTGTAATCCCCCCTTTAAAATTAACTGCAGCACTTTCGATCTGGGACCACCCCATCTGCAAATATTTTTTGTAAATCAATCATACGCTTTAAGACGATAGTAAATACTATATCAGATAATTAGAGTTTATTTCTATGCATTATTGAAGCTACAATAGTTCATTTATTTTTAAGTATCCTTACCCAACCATTTGCCCTCCAAAAATGTTTTAAAACCGAGTCGAATAAATAATCAAAATATGAACTAATGAGGAAAACATGATCAACAAAAATACGGCAAAGCTAGTTTTGGTAGACTTGTATCGATTTTCTATATTACCCCAATTTATAAACGGCTAAATCTATATTTGCTGCCGGCTTTTATAATTTATCAAAAATTTTCCCTTTAGGACAGAGTTGAATTCGTTGATACAAATAAACTGTGTATATTTAACATTTACTTATACAATCTCAAACTACCGTTAAACATAAATGCAGAAACCATGATTTTAATTGTAGATGACCAAGAAGAAAACATATTTTCGTTAAAGAAGCTCTTAGAATCAAAAAATTTTTTAGTGGATACTGCCCTCTCTGGTGAGGAAGCGCTAAAAAAATCCCTGAAAACCGACTACGTACTCATTATTCTGGATGTCCAGATGCCGGATATGGATGGATTTGAAGTTGCAGCAACCCTACGTGGCCTCAATAAAACAAAAAATATCCCGATAATATTCCTATCGGCAGTCAGCAAGGACAAAAAATTCATTACGCAGGGATATGCTTCCGGTGGTCATGATTACGTCACTAAACCTGTCGATCCGGATATCCTGAATCTGAAAGTCAAAACTTTCTATGATCTCCATGAAAAGACAGTCGCTCTCAATAAAATGCAGGAACAGCTTCTATCTGAAATCGAAGAACGCAAAAAAGCCCAGCGTGCCCTTGAAAAACAGGTTGACCAGCTCCACCTGACACTCGAATCCTTACCGCAGCTGGCTTTCACTGCAAATTTTGATGGGGACATAAAATTTGTCAATTCCCAATGGTACCGATTTGCTCGGTCCGCTGAATCTTTTCCGCCCACACATCCCGATGACGAGGAGATCAAAATGCTATGGACTGACGCTGTGTCACACAGAACGGTTTATGAAAAAGAAGTCCGCATCAAAGAGCTTAGCGCAGAAAATTACAAATATTTTCTTCTTCGCATAGCACCGATACGCGAGCAGGAATCGGGCCCAATTTGGGTGGGAACCCTGACGGACATTGACCACAGAAAACAATTGGAAAAAAAGAAAGACGAATTCTTGAGCATTGCCAGCCACGAACTAAAGACACCTCTGACCAGTATTAAGGGTTATGTGCAATTTATGATGCGCCTGATCGGCTTAAACGACATTTCTTCTATCCAAAAACATCTCCTTACCCTAGATGGACATGTAGATAAGTTACAGGAGCTGATAAAAGACCTGCTCGATATTTCTAAAATTGATAGCGGCCAGCTAAATTTAAGAAAAGAGGATTTTGTAATTGAAAACCTGATTGAAGAGACTATATCCTCAATGAGACAGATGAATGCCGATGTTGATTTTTATTTTCATTACGATCCCAATCTTATCAACCACATGATAAAAGGTGATAAGAGGCGTATAGAGCAAGTCTTGATCAATTTTCTCAGTAATGCGATAAAATATTCAGTCAATAGGCCCTGTATAACAGTAGACATACAATATGAATCTGACTCAGTTAGTGTATTTGTCACCGATTGCGGTATAGGTATCCCGGAAAACAGGCAAAAACACGTGTTTGATAAGTTTTACCGTGTGGAAGAATCGTCCGTAAACTTTCAGGGTCTGGGGATTGGTCTTTATATCTGCGCTGAAATAATTAAGCAGCACAATGGAACTATCGGTGTACGCAGTGCCCCCACAGGAGGATCTACTTTTTATTTTTCTTTACCTTTAAATTGAACCAGGCAATGCCAAAACGTTTTTTAAGAGATCTGCAGATCGGCTTTGGATTTTCACTGGCCCTGTTATTGACCAGTTCGACAGCATCATATCTAAGTATCCGTAATCAGATCCATAATAGTCAAATGGTTGATCACAGTAGACGTGTCATTGCACGCTCGAACAGAATTTTGATCGACCTGCAAAATGCCGAGACTGGACAGCGGGGGTTTCTGCTCACCGGAAGAGAACATTTTCTGGAACCCTATTATAGCAGTTCCCGCTCCCTCCCTCAGTCAATTGCCACCGCCCGTGACCTGGTATCGGACAATCTCCCGCAGCAAAAAATAATAGATAGCATCGGCCAGCTGGTCGAGTCCCGATTGAATAAACTGGCCGGACTGGTTAACATAAAAAAGGCCCGGGGTACGGTGACCTTAGCGGACATGGAGGAGGGCAAGAAATATATGGACAGATGCCGTGCGCTTCTCGCCAGACTTGTGGACAATGAAGAGAAATTGCTCGACAGTAGGTCCGGAAGGCTCAATACGGCATCAACATTGACTTCACTTTTTGTGATCATCGCTGCGATTTTTTCGCTGTTCATTACCATATTTTCTTATATAAGGCTTAGAAGGGACCTGGCGAAACGGGTACAGCTCGAACAAGACCTTAAGAAAAAAGATAGGGAGATCACCCAAAGACTCGTCGCAACACAACGTATTGCGGGACAGATTGCTGCCGGAAACTATTCGGTTAAAATCAATGACCAGGAGCATGATGAACTAGGAAGTTTAGCCGGTTCACTAAACAATATGGCAGATTCGTTAAAACAATCTTTCGATGAACTTAGCGACAATGAATGGCGCCAGACCGGGCTCGCCTTGCTAAACGAAGTTTTAGTCGGCAACAAAGTGAAAGAAGATCTAGTTTCCGATGCATTGCAAATCTTAGTCACTTATGGGGAATGTGCCAACGGCTCCCTTTATATCCTTGAGCATACGCAGCTAGCACTGATAGGAGCCTACGGCCATGAAGATTCGATGCGGCAATTTATCGCACCCGGAGAAGGCGCTGTCGGTCAGGCGTTTGTGGACGGCAAAGTACGGATCATAGAAAATCCATATCCTTCGAAAAATGTGGTCAGTTTTACTGCAGGATATTTACCCCTGCATTCGATCTTATTACTTCCAATTTTTGATGGTCACACCTGCATTGGTGTTATTGAACTTGGTTCTTTCAGGAAATTCAAGGAACCCCAGATGCCCTTTTATAGAGAAGCGGGCCGTCATATTGGTGCAGCGATTGTTGCAGCTCAGGCGCGGCTGAAAGTACAGCAGCTGCTTGAAGAAACGCAATCGCAGACAGAGGAACTTCAGGCACAGCATGCCGAGCTGGAAAATCTCAATGCAAATCTTGAAATCCATACCCAAAAACTCCAGACGTCCGAAGAAGAACTACGCGTACAACAGGAAGAACTGCTGCAAGCCAATAAAGAACTGGAGCAACGCTCTGCAATGCTAGAAGAAAAAAATATACTGATAGCAGACCGAAATCAGGAAATTCAGAAAAAAGCGGAAGAACTGGCGCGGAGCACGAAATATAAGTCAGAATTTTTGGCAAATATGTCACATGAGCTGCGTACACCGCTCAATTCAATTTTGCTTCTATCACGCCTAATGTCGGATAATCCCGAAAAGAACCTGACAACCGAACAGATTGAATCGGCCGAGGTGATCCAATTATCGGGAAAAAACCTATTGACCCTTATCGACGAAATTCTCGATCTTTCAAAAATTGAGTCCGGTAAAATGGAACTCGATTATCAGCAGGTTGCAATTTCGGATCTGACAAAAGACCTGGACAATCTATTTTCTCCGATTATAAGGGAAAAAGCACTCTCATTTACAATAAAATTGGCAGACAACCTGCCAAAGACAATACGTACTGACCGCCAGCGACTGGACCAGATCCTACGGAATCTATTATCGAATGCCATCAAGTTTACGAAAGAGGGACAAGTCACACTTTCCGTCTTCCCAAGCGAGGCACAAGATGGACAGATTGCTTTTGCCGTAACTGACACCGGTATAGGAATTGCACCGGACAAACAGGACGTCATTTTTGAAGCTTTTCAGCAGGCTGACGGATCCACACGCCGTAAATTTGGCGGGACAGGTCTTGGGCTTTCGATCAGCCGTGAACTCTCGCGTCTGTTGGGCGGAGAGATCCGTTTAAGTAGCCAGGAAAAAAAAGGAAGTACCTTTACCCTTTTAATTCCCGAAAATCTGGAAGAAAATACTGTTACGACAACGGGAGAGCTTATACAGTCCATTGCGGAAAACATCGAAAAAACACAGGACATCATAATGTCCAGTAATCCGCATACCGTTGACATTATCCCGCCGGATGTTGATGATGACCGGAATGATATAAAAGAGGACGATAAAGTGATATTGATCGTGGAAGATGATGTTAATTTTGCTAAAGCGCTGCTTAGGTATACCCGGCAGCAAAAGTATAAAGGGGTAGTCATCGTGCGTGGAGACCAGGCAGCTGATGCAGCGATAAGGTATAAGCCTACGGCGATTTTATTGGATATTCAATTACCTGTAAAAGATGGGTGGCAGGTTATGGCAGAGATTAAAAACAATCCAATTACACGTCCGATTCCAGTCCATGTTATGTCATCTTTTGAAGTTAAACGGGAAAGTCTGCTCCAAGGGGCTATCGATTTTATGGATAAACCTATTGCGCTGGAACAAATGGCGCAGATGTTTATAAAAATTGAGGAAGCACTTGCCCGGAATCCGAAAAAGGTGCTTATTGTAGAGGAAAATTCAAAACATGCAGCAGCACTTGCTAACTTTTTGGAAAGCTATGATATCATTTCTGAAATAAAGACTACCGTTACAGAAAGCGTCGACAGTCTCTATTCTGATAAAGCAGATTGCGTTATACTGGACATGGGCGTTCCGGGCAATATGGGATATGACACATTAGACTCGATACGACAAAAACCCGGTTTAGAAAATATACCTATCATTGTATTCACAGGGAAGAATCTTTCGAAATCTGAAGAGCTAAAATTGAAGCAATATGCCGATTCGATTGTCATCAAAACGGCAAATTCCTACCAGCGAATACTGGACGAAGTTGGACTGTTTTTGCATTTAGTAGGAAACCATCCTGGTGAAGAATGGTCAAAAAAATCGTCTTTAGGAACCATCAGAGAAGTACTGCAAAATAAAAAAGTTCTTATCGTCGATGACGATATACGCACTATTTATTATCTCTCTCAAGCGCTTGAAAGGTATCAGATTAATGTTGTTTCTGCAATGGACGGAAAGGAAGGTCTAGACAAAATTGAAGAACACGATGATATTTCTGTTATTCTTATGGATATGGTGATGCCCGAAATGGATGGGTATGAAACGATTAAAATGATTCGTCAAAATCCCCATTATAGTGAAATACCGATAATTGCCATAACAGCAAAAAACATGATCGGTGACAGGGAAAGGTGTATCATAGCCGGGGCCTCTGATTATATTTCAAAGCCCGTGGACACCGATCAATTGCTTTCATTATTACGTGTATGGTTATACAACTGATTAAAATATGGACAATAAAAAATTGATTCTGATCATCGATGATGAACCTTATAATATTTTTGCCCTAAAATTGGTTCTTAAGTCAAAAGGTTATGCTGTACTAAGCAGTGCTTCCTTAGCAGAAGGGCTTGAAATACTCCATCAGCATAAAAATATCAATATCGTGCTAATGGATATGATGATGCCTGAAATAGATGGATATGAAGGCATTGCCAAGATCAAGGGATCCAGCGAAATATTTAACGATGTTACCATAATTGCGGTTACTGCTCAGGCCATGTCCGGTGACCGGGAAAAATGCCTAAGTGCTGGCGCAGATGGTTATATTTCTAAACCTATAGATATCGACGAACTTATTCCGCTGATCGAAAAATTTTAAGAATGGAAAAGAAGAAAATATTATTGTTTGACGATGACAAACAATTGCTGGAGATGATTTCTATGATATTGGAGAGCTTCGGATATTCAATAGCTGTGTCCTCTACCTCCCACGACGTGATAGAAAAGGTTACTGAGACAAAGCCTGACTTAATTTTAATGGATAACTGGATACCATCCATTGGAGGAATTGAAGCGACTCAGTTACTCAAAAACCATCAGGAATTCAAGAGAATACCGGTAATTTATCTTTCCGCGAACAAAGATATAGAAAGCTTGGCTAAACTGGCAGGAGCTGATGACTACCTGGAAAAACCATTCGACATCGTCGATCTGGAGAAGGTGATCAATAAAATGCTAAATTTAAATTATTAAGATCTTTTACTCCCCAAAAGTTTATCAATCTTGGGCACCAATTTTATTATTTTAGGGATTAACGACATACTTGATATTTGCACTAATGCTTTACCTGGTGGACCTAATGATATTTTTGCTATTGAATATTGCACCTGGATAGGCATAATCCTCCGTTTCTGATGAAATGGTTATATTATCAGACTCAACAAAATAGGTATTGCCAAGCCCATTTTGCCAGACGCTGTCTCTAATGATTCCTCCGGCCCGGAGTCTGCTCGAATTTCCTTTCTTAGTCAGGTCAATAATTGGATTTTCGATGATCTTCGTGTTTTGGAAAACTTTTAACAGGGAATCCTCGTTATTTCCGATTTCATTTTTTAGACTCGAGTTGTCTTTTTTACAGGAATAGAATCCCAATACCCCGGCCAGGAGTACAAGACTTAATTGACTACTTTTCATTTTAGTTTATATTATGTATTAAAATTTTATTTCTTTTGTAAACTGAAGGGTTTTGAAAGTTTCATCATTTAAATTGGATGACTCTAATTTATATAAAGCGGGAACTCCTATATGGGGATATTCGTAAGTCTTTGTTTCTGGGGAGCGAATTGCCAAGGCTAGATAAGCATCTATTTTTTCTACGGTGCTAGGCGCATTTCGTATCAGATCTAAATCCGAAGATTGATAGCCAATAAGGTAAAAATAAGCTCGTTGTTTGTTTAAAAGATTCTTATCGTCAGCACTTAAACTCTGCGGGTCTAAAGATAATTTAGAGATGATAGGCTTAATTTTTTCAGGGCCATCCACGACCATATAAGCACTTTTTCCATATTCTATTTCTGCTACCCTGACAATGTTGCCTCCAGTTAAATTCGCCGTAGGGAATAGTTTCTTGAAATCTTTTTCCTCTGCATGTGATTTGATATTAAATGTCGGTTTATAACTATAGTATAGCCAGCCCGTATTTTCCATCCTATTATAACGTGAATCAGGGATGGCGAACTTCGATTTTATATCCACATCTCCGCTAAAAACAAGACGTAGATTCTCAAATTGCTTAAAATGATAAATATAATCCTGATGGCCATAGTAATTTACCGGGCCCTTGTCAACAAACTTATCTTTTATAAATTGATCTAGATCCTGTCTGCTCGCAATTTTTTGATACGCGACGGGATTTGAATTATAACGATTAAATCGCACATAAGGAATATAGGAGGCAGACTGCGATTGATACTGGGTCAAATTAAATTCTGGAAAATCGTTTAAGGAAACAAATACATTAAAATAAGGTTGTTTTAAATAATTTTCAGAATCATACGAAAAAGCATAATCTGCTGCCTTCTTAAGCCTAAATCCGATAATTTCGTTCTTTTTTTCATTCCATAATGTATCGGATATCCAACGATTACTAAGCGCTGCCATTCTTTCAAAATCATAAACACTATAGTCTATCTTCTTACCTGTACTATCGACGATAGGTGGCTTAACTGGCATTGGACTTTTACTGCAAGATGCTGATCCTAAAACTATAAAACATGCCGCAGCAATTCTGGTATTTACAATAACCTTATTCGATATGATCTTTATCATTAATTTTAAAATTAAAAATCAAGCAAGTCAGCTTGCTATTATTTGAATACGTTTTCTTCTATCAAGCATTCTATTGAAAAGGAAGAACATATTTTAAAAAAAATACTAAAAACCACTATTACATACAGAAACTTGATTCACAAATTTAATTATAATTTTCTTTCAATGAAATGAAATATTCAATCCTACACTTTTGTGTAATAAATCTTTAAATAAAAAAAGGTTTATGTTAATTTTTTAAATATTCTATAACAAAAAGTTAACACAAAGCTGAAAACAGCTAATATATTGTTGACGAGGAAACCATATATGTATTCTATCTAACAATGAAAAATCATCAACTTTATTTGCAAGTAACCTGTGCAATAATAGAACACGCCAATACAATACCGATCTGCCAACGATCAGCTTCGATGAGGTGTATGTAGGCGGTATGTGGGAGATACCGAAAAGTGTGAGGTTTGAAATACAAAATCCCACGGATATAATATATTCTTTTTAAATTGTAGAGGAAATCGCTAAAAACAATGAAATCAGTTTTCACCTTTAATACTGGAGACTAGGCTGCTCTTGAAATTGGCAATATAGAAAAGACTGTCACACTCAACATTTCCTTTTTTCACGATTCGTTGAAGGAATTGGCACAATCTGCCATTGAATTAAGAACTAAAGTTGACAAATCAGTTGTTTTTATGGATGAACCTGGTGAGCATAAACTTATTCTGAAAAAAAATGGCACCAGTATTTCCTATGAACTCCGATGGTATAAAGATTGGGCTAGTTGGAACCTCATAAGTGAAGATAATTTTGAGACCATACTTTCGGGAACTGCTACCCTGCCGAAATAGGTCTACTATTAATTGTCCGTCTTTCCTAAATTCTTCGAGTTGCTAGGAGTGTCCTGTCCAAGGTTCTGCAACCAGTGGTGTCCGCTTGGCATCCTTAGTGACTTGCCCTTTGTAGGACAAGCGTAGACTATCAACCATGGCCGTATTTAGCTATCTCAGCCTGGACCTCATTTACAAATTCTACAGTGACGTTCGCTAATTCGGCTATCTCCGATATCGAAAACTTATTCGAAGACAAAAGATTTTTTATTACTTCCGCCTTTCCTTCGGCTTTTCCGATAACTTCTCCTTCAGCTTTTCCTTCTGCTTTTCCCTCAGCCATTGCTTTTTCGCGCGCTCGTTTCAATCGCTCCTCCTGACTACTTCGGATACTCTCGGCATCCCATTTATTCCTTAAACTTACGTTGTACATCTCTCGTTCCTCCGGTTTTAGTTTGCTATACTCTGCTAACTGAAATAACTTCTCAAAAATAGGCTTACGCAAATAAGTGGAAAGTCCATTTAGCGAAGACATATTTTTGAGTACATAAAGCCAACGATCTAAATCATTAACTAACTCTGCCTCAGCTTTAACAAAGTTAACCAATTCCACATATATAAAGCCTAGATCGTCATAAAATATTTTACCATGATCTCGATAACATAAACAAATATCGTGTAGAAAATACTTCTCATCCCCCGCATCAGGCATTGCAAATCCATCCATCAGTACAATGATATAAACTTCACTAATTCCATAATTCCAAGCCCTTCGGTTGCCTTTGGGTGCCTGATCCGCTATCAATTTACTACTGTAGTAAAGCATGCGCTTTTTCAAATTATCCTGCGCCGTGCGCTGCACTTCAATAATAAAACGTTCGCCATACGGCAAAAGATGCTGAATGCGCCTTGTTAAACGAATAACCGGCAAAGCTTTCCATCTGCCGCCAGATCTCACGGCTAATCTTTTCGTCGTAGCACTTCGCCTTACAGTTGGAAAAGAACTTATCCTCAATTTCGATCAAATGGTCTTTGCTGCGATATTTCCCCTACATCATCCGCCGGAGCACATGCATCAGCCATATCGAGTCCTCCATAAGCATGCGCATGCCTATAAACCCATGAAAGGAAATCTGGAGCAACTGCTCGCTCGAACCTGTACAACTCCACTTTGGGAGGACGATTTATTGTCAATAGACGATGCGCTATTATTGGTGGGTACAGAAAGCGTACAAGATGATTGGATCGTGCTGGTCAAGCAGAAAAGGGGAAATAAAAAGTCTCTCTTGTTAATCGTTAAGGGAGGCAGTTTTGGCTTTTCTCAAATATTTTTTAGGCAAAACAGTATGGCTTTTGATATTGTTATCTATTAAAATTTTATAAAATGTAGTGAAATATGATTGCATCTATATTATAGTTTTCCGATCGACTTATCTTATTGAAAACTCAACGCATTTGATATACAAATTTCAATTCTCTAACCCGCTCGCTTTGGATTTTCCTACACAAAGAAGTACATTGCAAAAAATTAATGCGACTAACGACTTATTTTGTAAAGTTGGTTGAGTTACTTTCCTTCAAAACAATTTAATATGAAAAATTACATAATTACTGGAATATTTTTGCTTCTGTTCACAAATTTAGCATTTTCACAATATTTCACCCTAGCTCCAACAGGTTTCGTTTCTAAAGAGAATCTAGATTATACCGTAGTGGAAGTTCCTGGCGCTAAACAGCAAGAACTTTACGATAATGTATTAAAATCGATCAATAGCTTATATTCCAACCCCAAAGAAGGCCTGACTTTGGTTCCTGGGCAAGCGATCACTTTAGCGGCTTACAAACACAGAGGACTTAAAACATCCGCTATTGCTTACTATGATGTCGATTACACCTTGTCTTTTTTATTTAAAGATGGAAAAATAAGAATCAATAGTCCAACTTTCAGTGCTCAAATTATGAATTACAACGGTACTTGGAATAAAATGAACGTGAAAAAATTTTATTTCAAAGGCAACGGTAGCCCCAAAAATGAGAAAAAACATCAATTCGTAAACGCGTACTTTAATGAGCTGATCAAATCTATTCTTGAAAAATCAACCAATATTGATAATTGGTAATATCGATGTATTTGTTCTCTTCCTGACAATAAACTTGCGAGCTTTCATCCCATTTTTCCGGTTTTAATTCTAGAAATAATATCATTCAACGCCTTTAAAAGACATAATAACGCCAGAATATTTATCGTGATCTGCACCAATATAAGATAAATCAATACCGGATAAATTTTTATTGTTCACAGCTTCTTTAAATAGCGTATAATTCATTTTTTCGACCCTATTATTCCAGTCTTCATCCGATGTTGGCTTAATTGATTCCAAATCTTTCATTTCAAACATCGCACGATCCGATATTTTTTTAGACCGTTGGACAAAAATTGTATCTCCTTCTATCTTTAGAATCTTAACCCAACCTGCTGGTAAACCTTGGATGTTATTTCCTTCAGCATCGGTAAAGAAACTTGCACCATATAGTTGTCCTGCCTGTAGTTGTTGAGCCGATTGAGCAAGACTTTCTTTTTCATTCCGATATTTCTTACCATCTATGTTCAGTTTAATACCATAAATAATAGAGCCGATAATTGCTATCGATGCTATAATCAAATACCCTTTCCAAAGTTTGAAATACGGAATTTCTAGTGTCTTCTTAAATTTCTTTACCTCTTCTTTTATTTCAGGCGAATAATTTCTTGCGTGGATGACCTGCCCGTATTGATTGACTAAACGAGACATTTTTACCAGACCTCCTCCAACTGGAAACCCTAAAAATTTGGTCGCAGGTGTAATGATACTAAGATTGAAATTCTGCGCTATGGTCTCATTTTTTAATGTTGCAATGATATTTTTACTTCCTAAAACGTACTCGTAACGTGTATAAATGAACAGCATAAATGGAATGAATTATAACTATAACGGTTCGAAATTAAGAAAAAATTCCTCCTGTAACAATCCTGTGTCAATTAACTAATTAGTACAGAAACAGATAAATTTATTTGATATCCTACGCGTACCTGAACCATCTCGTGTAGGATCTTTGCGATGAAGCTGGAGTGTCTAATTAAAATGCTGACAGGCATTGATAAGGTAATTTGATTCGATTGCTGATTATACCGAATATTTGTATCTTAGGTTAAATACTAATATTACAATTATGTCATCCAAGATTTTCCTGCAATCTTTACAAAGTAAATTAAAAGGCGGTAACGCCCGATCTATTCATTTAAATGCATTGCCAGGAAGGTTGGCCACACGGTTAGACCTACAGCAGCTCGACCTCATTGAGGATGGTCTCGCCAAATCATTTTTGGATACCTTGTTGACCAAAGCAAACTTTGAATTTAAGATATCATTTGATAAAATAGATCTCAATGAAAAAGATGCGGAGGCTCAAAAGAAACTGACCGTCATTTCTAAACGACTGAACTCCATTATCATAGAAAATGAGGACTATTTTAAAGAACATGGGATGAAGACCCTTGGGTTCGGCTACCCGATACTTATAAAAAGATCTTCAAAAGACCCCGCTAAGATCATAAAAGCCCCATTATTCATTTGGCAACTAGAGGCCGTTAAATCTAAAAACAAAGTCAATGAATGGTCGTTTTTGCGAAATAAAGTGGTTCAAGCGAATGGAAAAATAGTGGATTCAGATATTCACCCGATCAGTATCAATGAAGTCCTCCTTTCTTTTATCAAAAGTGAAGATGACATCACACTCCCCAATCTGACCAATGAGGCCTTAGATGACGCACTGATTGATAGCAACGAGTTAGTGAACGCTTGTGCTGAAGTACTGGAAGCACTCAATTCAAATAGTAAAGAGCAGATACTCGAGGTGCTAAGCAAAAACTTTGAAACAGCTATCAATGTATTACCCGAAGCATCCCAGATAGATGCTATCGCCAATAACAAAGCTTACATTCATTTTGGTGGTATTTTTGGTTTGTTCAGAGCGCAAAAAGAAAGTATTATTACCGACATTTCCCGCTTATTAGATCGCTTCGATGCCTTTGAATTTGATGAGCTTAAAGTGGAAAGCTTATCGACAACACCTTTCAGTGCCGTAGATACAGACCCAAGCCAACAGGCAATAATAAGTGCTCTTGGAAATGAACCGAATCAAATAATACAAGGCCCCCCAGGTACGGGAAAGAGTCAATCATTAACTGCACTGATAACAAATGCACTTGCCAATGGAATGAAATGTCTTGTCGTCTGCGAAAAGAAAACAGCGCTTGATGTCATTAAAGCAAATATCGAACGTACGAATCCTCAAATCGGCGCTTTAGTCGGTATAATTGATGATGTAAACGATGCGCGTGAAGCGATCGTAGATTCTGTCAGAGATCGTCAGATCGGAGTTCCGTTTCACATCTCAGTAAGGCAAGCTCAAAACCAATATGATACGATAAAATCAAAACTCAAGGAATCAGCTGAACTTATTAACGCACAGCATGCTGCCTTAGCTCAAACGGTCTACGGTGATAAGAGTTGGTCGCAGATCGTAGGACGGTATTTGGCTTTATTAAAAAACTTTAATGAGGTACCGCTTAAGAATATTATACCGAAAGAGGATTTTAATTTTGCTCAGGATCACACAGAACTAGAAAAGACACTTGCTATTTTAAAACATAGCCATAATTTATTTAAGCAATCGCATCAGGTCCATTCCATATTTAGACCATTGACAGACGATCTGTTTTTAGATCAACAGGTTGGACCATCACGTGTAAGAATTGAAGATTTTATTGCATACGCTCATAAACAGATTCCAACGATTGAACAGGTTATTGCTGAACGTCAGGTGAGTGGAAAGCATTGGGCTGATGATTTTTTGAGCGGTATTCCCGCAATAATGCAGCAGGATTTTAAGCCCTATTTAGCATTTTGTATTGGAGATTCAGTTCAAGA
Organism: Sphingobacterium sp. UBA5639; assembly: GCF_002421245.1. NCBI lineage: Bacteria > Pseudomonadati > Bacteroidota > Sphingobacteriia > Sphingobacteriales > Sphingobacteriaceae > Sphingobacterium > Sphingobacterium sp. UBA5639. Next base: position 39,617 of record NZ_DIJR01000016.1, on the reverse strand, counting down.
AGAGGCATTACCATCCACTTTTCCTCAGGAACAGCGGATCAACGAAATTGTCTTAGCATTACAAACAGTTCGGATTAAAGCGCAACAATTTTTCAAGCAATATGAAGATGCTTTGCAACAACATTATAGCAGCTATCATACATCGCTAAGCAATGCAATAATAACTTATCTTGCCTACGCTGAATCAAGCATTGCTCAATATGGTAATAATTTATTGGATAATAGTAGTGGTGCAAAATTTAAAACAAGTTTATTAAGTATATTCTCGGGAAAACATAAACAAATAAAACAAACGAGGATCGAATTAAAGAATCGCATCGCGCAGGTAAGATCAGCCCATGTTCAGAAAAATTATATTGACCATCAATATAACGATCATTTGGAAACGACTGATTTATCTATTTATCTAAATAATATCGAGGAACTCAGACAAAAGGCAGCCGATTGGAAAGAGCAATACCCGCATACGATAAATAACTATTTGTCTAATATTAATGATCATCATTTTCATGCTGAACTGAGTGAACTAAAAGCGCAGATAACTCCCCTACTTCAAAAATTGGATAGTATAGAGCAAATGCTAATCGCTGATTACAATATCGTTCCAACGACTCCTGTTACCGATATCAATGGGTTGCTTGAGGCAATACCTTATCTAACTGAAAGAGTAACTTTTCAATTAAGCTATTTTAATAATTTTCGTGACTACTACGCGGTACGCGCTGATGCCTATCGAAGTCTACAAAACTCGTTTGACGATATTGAAAGTAACCAATTAACAGGAAATATTACGGATGGTGTATTTTTACAATATATAAATCTTCAAACCGCACAGGAACAATGTGATAGGATTAATCACACTATCGCAACATTCAACGAGCACATAAGTGATTTCCGTATCTATCATGAGTGGAAATCATTTTTCCTTTCACAGGACGAAGCGCAACAAAGGCTTATTACAAGAATCAGCATACATCTTAAAGATCATTGGGCTGATGCATTTGAATGTTGGTATCTGTATTGGATACTCACGACAAATGAGCCACAGGAATTGCCAAAAAGCGATTACCAACTACAACAATATCAACAGCAAAAACAAGAGTTTAACCATGCGCAGCTGAATAGTGTTATTGCCTTATGGACAGAAAAACAAGCGGAAGCCGTCGGACATTTTAAAGCCAGAGGACACAACATAAATAGTTTGTTTAACAAAAAGGGAGCTAAGGGAATGCGTCGCAATTCACTCCGCACTATTGTGAACAGAGAATTTGAACTATTTACTAATTTTTTTCCAGTATTATTGGTCAATCCATCGGTCTGCAGTTCTATCCTACCACTGGAGGAAGGAATTTTTGATGTGGTCATATTCGATGAGGCCAGCCAGCTGCGTCTCGAAGATACTTACGCGGCCCTGATCCGGGGAAAAGCAAAAATTGTTTCCGGTGATAAGCACCAGATGGCTCCCTCCTCTTACTTCGAAGGAAGTGGAGCGCTACTTGATCCGATCGATGATGAGATAGAAGACTCCGAAGATGAATTTTCTGATCGGACTGCGCTACAAGCGGCTCAGCTTAACCTTGCAGATAGTGAATCCTTACTAGCTTATGCTGTAGACAAAGGGTTTGTGGAGTCTTATTTAAAAGTCCATTACCGCTCGAAACACCCTTATCTTATCGACTTCTCTAATCATGCGTTTTACGGAAATAGGTTGATGCCTGTTCCGGCGAAGGAGCACTACACTCCTATCGAATATTTACAGATTGATGGATTGTATGAAGGGCAAGTAAATAAACAAGAGGCATTGAGAGTGGTCGAATTGTTACAACAGATCATGAAGGAAGCTAAAGACAGTATTCCAAGCGTGGGTGTTGCTACTTTCAATATTTACCAACGCAACTTGATCCTTGAGGAACTGAGTGCAGTTCGCCAGAATGACCCTGCATTCGACAGTTTAATGGCGCAGGCGGGAGATTCATTCTTTGTTAAAAATCTCGAAAACATTCAGGGCGACGAACGGGATATTATCATTCTATCCACAACATTTGGGCGAAAAGCCGACGGTTCGTTTAGTCAAAACTTTGGTCCGATTATACAAGGTAAAGGACATCGTATGTTGAACGTAATCATCACTCGAGCGCGGTCAAAGGTATATGTATGTACTTCTTTCCCGCAGGAGTATGTTGGTCAGTACCCAAATCTTATCCAACAGAAGGGCAATAAAGGCCGTGGTATTATGTACGCTTACTTTACCTATGCGAAAGCGGTAAGTGAGGGTAATGACGAATTGCGAAAGGGCATTCTCCAGCTATTGAGTCAGTATTGTACAGATAAACTGTATGAGCCAGCAGAATTTAGCTTGGGGTCTGAGTCTCCATTTGAAGATGAAGTATTCGAACAACTTGCACAGCATATCGGTGCCGATCGTTTAGAACAGCAGCATTCCGTAGGCGGTTTCCGGATTGATATCGTTGTCAAATCAAAAACAAGCCACAAACCACTCATCGCAATAGAGTGTGATGGCGCGAAATATCATAACAGTCCGGAAGCTTATGCTTGGGACAGTTTCCGACAGGAGCAACTTGAAAGATATGGTTTTGTATTTCATAGGATATGGTCAATTAAATGGTGGGATGATGCCGATGGAGAGCTGAAGCGACTACTTGATTTTATTCGTCAACAGGATGAAGAAGAGGCAAATTTGAACAACCACGTGCATGTGGCAACGAAAATCAATATAAATGATAATTAGCGAATCGCCATTGATAGAACCGATAATTCGCAGGTAACCAGCACAAATAATGTTATCTCATTGGTTCCCGACTCCTATTAAAGGTTATCGAGGCAACAATCGTAACCACAATAACCTTAAAAAGGAGCTATTCACACCAAATGACGAAGTCTGATCTCACGTTCAGGCTTGATAACTTAAAAGATGCATATTAATTATCGCTTTTGATGACATTACTCCTACAGCACTAAATCTAGTTTCGCCAAAAAATCAGGTGGTCAATTTGCAACTAAGAATCGCATGGTCATTTGATATGAAATTTACATATAATAGAAGTTACTCGATATCCTAAAAATACACAGGGTAAAATACCTAAAATCAGCAATACCCAAAACCATATAGGATTTTCAGACGACAACCATAGCCAACCCACGACCAGTATTATTAAACCACCAACTATAAGATTTTCTCTTGGCTTGCCCCCTATCCTCGTAGTAGCCATTCCACCCAACACACAACTAAACCAAACACAAAAAAGTTTGATGATAAATTGGGAAAAATTGGTGGCAGCGATTTCCTTACTGGTAAATATTTCTAAAGATGACGTGAACAGCGAGCCTTGCATTTTTGCAAAAACAGAACTCATTAATCCTATCGTTCCGAATCCAACTATGACGGAAAATATCTTTCTAAAATTCATTATCTAATTGATTTTAAAATTTAACTGGTCTTTCGTTAATAAAATTGGATCAATCATTATTTTTTGCACATCAGCCTCAGAGGCGGCTCTGAATGAATGGACAAAACAGTTTAATTTTTCTTTACTATCAGGGATAAATGATGCTGAATTATTTTTTGCATTAGCCTGAAATTTCTGAATTATTGGCTGCATCATGGTATCATAATTGCAACAAGCCGTTTTTAAATCATTCGGATTTTGATGAATAAAATGAGCTAGCGCCTTTGCTCCATAAATTGATAATGATGCTCCCATTCCCGATAGCGCAGTGGGACAATACCCCGCATCTCCCAATAAAACCACATTACGATTTACTAAAGTGGATGAATTTACCATCCCCATTTTATCAATAAACATTAGACCGTTATCCGCGAAGCGACCTAACAAATGCTGTATATCTTCATTATACCCAGCAAAAGATGTTTTGAGTATTTCATTAGCTTTATTTTGAACAGATGGTAAATCTCCTGTATTATGTAAATAGCACTGAATGGCTATTTCATCGGAAGCAATGGGATAAATAGACAGCATCTTATTCACATCAATATAGATATTGAATTTGCCAACCTCATAAGAATGATGCTCTTTCAATCGTCCACCCATATAAACAAATTTAAAATCCTCTAGCGTACTTTCCGGAAAATAATTTTGTCTTGTCGTAGAGCGTAACCCTTCTGAAACGATAAGGAGATCGGCCTCCAACACAGTTCCGTTGTTGAGTAATATTTGGACTTTGTCTTCATCATGCATTACGTTTTCAACAGAAGATGAAAAATGAATACTCACTTCATTTTTTACTTCGTTGTATAAAACGTGATGCAATCCGCCTCGCGTTATCAGAACGGAACGTTCAATATTCTCGTTCATTTTCTCATAGCTAAGACTTTGTATAATTGAATCGTCTGACTCCCTGAAATTTACAAATTCAGAGGGTGACGATGCTTGTTGTAATTGTTCTGCTAATCCTAATTCTTCAATAATACGAACGCCAAAACTCTTAAGCGAAATAAGAAATCCGGACTTACTGAATGATGCCGCTCTTTCCAAAACAGTCACCTTATGCCCTTGTTTGCTCAACAGTTTTGCAACAGTCAATCCAGCGATGCCACCTCCTGAAATAATAATATTTTTTTTCATTTTTTTCATTTTTATACAGCAAATATCTTTCTATATTTACAGATAAAATAGCCCAAATTAAACTAATAATAGTCCAAAAAATTATGTTTGATGAAAAGCGTAAAATGAGAAAACTTGCTGAAAAACTTGGCATCTCCTTATCTTCCATTGAAAATGAGATAAAATTTTTGAATTTCAACGAATTGAACATTGTGGACTTGATGCCCGAGATGTTAATAATGGTTCGCTCTTTAATTGCCAGCAAGACTTTTGCTTATAAAAGAAAACCAATCAGGACAATAGAAAAAGGACTACTCATTTCGTTTCAAAATATTCTTATTAACAAAAAATCGGCAAATGCCATTAGTAAAAGATCTTTGAACAATCAGCCTCATGTTCGTATTATACCTTCACATTTGGAAAGTGAAGTGTTATTTCCTAAAGATGTCCACGTACAGCAAATCAGCATTTTAGTTGAGCTGGAATACCTGAAACATTTTGTAGGAAATGATGCAGATAAATTGTCTTATCTTTTTGATATAGAAAAAACCTTTTGGATAGAAGAATTTTTGTCACCTGAAATGACTGATTTAATTGCTCAATTAGCTGACCTTTCAATAGAAAACATTTTACCGCAAACTTTTTATCGGTTAAAAGCACTTGAACTTATTTATCTGCTTTTCAGCAATTTATTAAAAAGAAAAAAAACAGATTATTTCCATCTTAACAACGCTGAAATTGATGCGGTTTATTTGGTTCGGAATACGATAGCATCAAATCTGGAAAAATCCCTATCTAAAGATGAACTGGTAAAAATAGGTGGAATGAATGAGCTAAAACTAAGAAGTATTTTTACACAAGTTTTTGGAAAAGGAATGTACGAATATTACAATCATCTTCGTATGCAAAAAGCAGCAAGACTATTACAGCAGGAAAATCTTTCAGTTTCAGAAGTTGGCTATCAAGTAGGATTTAGCAATCTGAGTTATTTCGGAAGGTTGTTTGAAAAACACTTTGGATTAAAACCAAAGAAGTGGCAGGATAAAAATAGAATGTAAATACCTTATCCCTTTGCAAATTCTACTTTACCGGAGAAATCAGAGGTTGAGAGCTCCATTTTAAATATGCCATCTGAGTCGGTAACGGTACTTCCAATTAGTTCCCCTTTTTCAGATTTAAAATTCACAGATGTATTGCTTGCTTTTTCATTAGTGTCACCCAATCTAATTACCCCCGATACAATTAGGTTTTCATACATGTTACTTTCATTCACATCTGTGTAAGCTTGCACTTCAAATCCACCGCTGTTATATCGTTGCACTCTCCTAATCGGATCTTCACTATACATTCTCCGAGAACAACCAATAGTTATAAAAATTATAGATAATAAAACTGTAAAAAATCTGTTCATTAAAATCGACTCGATAAAAAAATTACTTTTATAAACAATAAAGATAAGATTACATTTTTAACATCCCGCAGGTTGACCGTGTTGAACTGTATCATTGTTTTCTACTTTATACTGTTCAGCTTTAATACGATCTATTATACGTTTTCTTTTCGTGTCCGAGAGCTTCATAAAAGCTTTAGGACCTGTTAATCCCTTCCAAGCCATATCATTGTAAAAGTCAGAATCGAATCCATTGTCCGCATAAAATATCTTAGCGACTATTTCTTCGCCAAAATCCGGCAAGAACAAAGGCATACTGATGTATATCGGAATTTGTGGGCTAAAAGGAGGGTTACATCTTTTATTTTGATCTTCGTGTGCATACGCTAGCCGTTTAAAGTTGCTCGTTGACCAATATTTACCAATAGATAAACCTATATGCCACAGCTCTTGTTCTTTCTTAAATATTTAGAACCATGATATATACGGTTTATGCAGATCAGCAGTATCAAGGCAGGAAAATCCCTCTGTTAGCAGTATTTATAATTGTAAAAAAAGATCACAAAAATAAAGTACAAAGGAGTGTAGTGACACTGAAAGATACAATTACCACAATTTGATCATTTATTTTTACTAAATTAATTAGTATTTTTGATCCATGAAACCTCTTGAAGTCTTTTGCCGTAATCGCGTTATGTATGTCCAAATGACTGTGCATGATAAAAGCATGGGCATGAAAGACTATCATCTTTACAACAAAAATGGGCTTGCTTTTTATGTTTTCAGAAAGTCTCAGGGAGTTTGGGAACTTGCGTTTGGAGAACTTGCAGATGATATAAAGGAAGCATGTATCGATGCACTGATCTTGCGATTCGATACCGATGTACCGGAGCTATTTTACCACCATGGCGTGCGCCAGGTAGTCGAGGTACGCGCGAAAAAATACAGTCTTTGGCACATTTATCTGAACAATGCTTATGTAGGCAGCATCCAGCACGACAAGTATACTAAGAATTTCGATTATCATATTGAGGACAACAGCCTACTGACCGACGACCAGGTACAAAAATACATCGGAATGATTCAACACGGGGAGCTAAAATGGAGAAAAGATGATAATAGATAATTTCGAGATTATTTGTGTGTTTAACGCTACTTTTTTAAACGTTTTGTCGGTTTCTTTTTTTGTGGCTTTGCTGGTGTCTTAATTTTTTTCTGTACGGCCTCCATGCGCTTTCTCCAGCTGATGATCTGAGATTCTTCATATACGGGAAGGCCTTTATCGTTGAGAAGCCCCATAGATTTAGCTAAACTAAGACTGAGACGTGCAGACTTACTGTTTGCTTTCTTCCAGGTCTGTTGATCGTCTTTAAAATCCTTCTCATAGGCAGCAATAGCCTGCTTAATAATGGCTAGCTCCTTCTTATATTCTTTGAGCTTTCGATAAAGAATCATTAATCTGTTATATGCCCCTGCTTGTAATGGTGCTTTCCTTATAACCAGGATATAGCTTTTGATGGCATCTTCAGTTTTACCTTCAAGCTCCTGCAATCGTGCATCTTTTAACAGCTCATTTTTGGATTTCTTAATACCAGTCATATTTATTTTTATCTTTCAATACGATCCTGAATACCCGGTCAAATCCCCGCTAATATATTGTAGAGTCCTTTTAACCTGAATATCATAATTAAACTTGAGAAAAGTAATGAACAAATTAACTAGCTCAAAGTTCCATCTCGGTTTCGGTCTACTTCCAGTAAAAGAAGAAGTTTGGCAATAGCGGGTTCCCTCCATTCTTCCGCAAGATCGCCCTCTATAAAACCAAAATCTTCATCTAAGATCATCTGGCAGCCATCCATCGTAATTCGGGCATATGGTCCGTTTTGCCCCTCCTGTCCTACTTCAAAATCACAGTATTTTTCTACTCCTATGTTATTTGTCACCGGAATTCCAGTGAATGTTGCTATAGCTCCCATATTCTCATTTTTTATTTTTCAAATAATTAATAACATCCTCACGACCATTGCCAACGCTTTTGATGGCCTCTTCGACTTGCTGCCGGGTTACGCCAAGTTCTTTTGCCAAATAATCTACCTCATAAGATTCACCGCCAGCTACCTGATTGCGGTCCCTTGCATCTTTTTTATTTTTATTGTCTGTCATAATAAATGTTTTTGGAATAGAACAACCGCCAGCCAATAGAGTTTGAAAACTATCACTATTCTGATGTTGTTCTAAATACAAAAAGGAGGAATTATGCCTTGGTATAATGGAGATTATCCACCATCATATAAAAATCAACCGGTCAACATCCGGGAGAAAGAAACTGAAATCGCAAACGCTTTGCTTGAGGAAGGCGCCGAAGAAGGAATTGCCATAGCAACCGGCCTAAAAAAAGCGAGGGAGCATTTTAAAAAGGTAAAAGAAGAGAGTAGAAAGAAGTACACAAATTATTAAATCGACAACTATGCCAGAATTACCAGACCTACAGGCCTTCAGCAAAAATCTCACAAAAATGCTTAAAGGTAAAGTGCTTGAAAAAGCTGCCATTCACAACAAACAAAAAGCCAAAGTCAGCCTGAATGAGCTGCAAACTCTAGAGGGCAAAAAACTCGTCAAAGTTTATCGGGAAGGTAAAAGGCTTTTTTTTGATTTTGGCAAAGATGCTACCTTGTCGGTTCATCTCATGTTGCATGGGAAACTGATATATTCTGAAGACGAAAACCCAAAGTATGCATTAGTTTCCATGAAGTTTAAGGATGGTGGCACGCTATCCATTACCGACTTTAAGAGGATGGCATATATAGAATTGAATCCTGAACATGCAAACGTGATGGATGCACTTTCTGAAAAGCTAAATCCAAAATTACTTTTCGGATTACTGCAATCAAGCAAGGCCAAAATTAAAACTCTCCTGATGGACCAAAACGTCATTGGCGGTATTGGAAATGCCTACGCCGACGAAATCCTGTATGAAGCAGGGATATCACCACTTTCAATTTCAAACAAAATCCCCGAAGAGAAGGTACAACATCTTGCCAAAGCAATTAAGGAGGTACTGGAAAATGCCGAACAGCAGATTCTAAAAGAGCATCCTGAAATCATTAACGGTGAGATAAGGGATTTCATGAAAGTTCATAACAAAAATGCGAAGGTTGATGGTAAGGATCATGAAATATTGCAAACCAAAATTAGCGGCAGAACTACTTATTACACAGAGCAACAAAAAGTTTTCGAATAGCACAGGATACGACTAGAGAATTACTTATCTCAGTGAAGTTTTTTGGCACAGATCTGGTACGGAAATAATAGCAACTAATTGCATATGAATAATCTATATATTATCTTCTTTTTTTTAGTTCTCCAGGGCTGTACAATGCGTAAAAGTACAATGACACCGGTACAAAATAATAAGTCCAAAATATACAATGACAGCTCAATGCAACAAGACTATGTTTCCATTTTAGAAACAATTTTGTCTGACGATTCAGCTGGTATCAAACTGCAACGTGAAGGAGAACGAAGGGCGTTCATTCATAANNAGAGATTCTATCTCATCATTGCATGACAGGAATTATGTTTTTTACAACGTCGATCCACAGAAGCTGATGAAAATACTGGATAACCAGCTCACAGATTCGCTGGATATGCTGAATCAGATGAACGAAAGGAAGGCAATCATCCCGATTCCAGCCGCTATCAAAGCAGCGTACACTGTTGATGACGCCGATAAATACAGGATGGACCGCAACCAAAGCATTTATTACTTTCACCTTCCCATTATAGGGTATAATCGCAAAAAAGCATACGTGCCGGTTGACTATATATGCGGCCCTTTATGTGGAAACGGTGATGCATTTCTGCTTGAAAAAGTGAATGGTAAATGGGTAATCATACAACGATTCTTTAACCTCTGGATCTCTTAAAAAAATGTAGTCACAATAATCTTTAAACAGAAGATATTCACGCCAAATAACCAAGCGGACTTATAGACTAATGGACCTTATCACTTTCTATAAATACACTTCCCGACAAATAGCACTCGGGAACATTGGCTAATACATAATCAACGTCCAGAATATTAGGACGAGCCGTACTTCCATGCCCACAATACAAACTCCTGATCCAGGTATCTACGTCATCCACCCATATCGCCTTCCAGGTAATATTTTGTGGATCCTGGACATTGACAGGTGAAATTAGGACATTATACCCCATCGCTCGCAGCGCGGTTAATACGACTCGATTTACTTTGACAAATTTCATCTTCGAAAGCTATATACGGTTGTCTTTACTTTGGAACAGAAATACAACCCATATGGTTCAAAAGTCATTAACTTTTTGTGCTTAGCGGCAGATCCTAATAGTACTAAATCTGACTGATCGCTTGCATCGGATCCATTCCCGAATCAAGAGACTCGTGGTGGTTACTCCTTTTTATATATAACTATTAAAACTGTCCTGTATGAGTTTTATGAGGTGTAATCATACAGGAGAAATGCTTCGGAACATCATTTTTTGACTTTCTGATTTAGTTTTTATACCACTTTTAGTAATATTTTTTCAAATCACTAATTCTTTCAATATGAAGTTCTCTGGCCTGAGACCGCCGCATCATTAGCGCATAAGCATTATTAAATCCCAAAGGTTTTAACCACTTGATGCCGTACAGCCTCTGAAACTCATTGTTCACATAATTATAGGTATCGGAAGGACTTTTGGATACGCTTCCTAATACCTGCTGATTTGGTTTTAACAACACCAAAAGGCCTGTTCCGGTGTACTCTACATAGCAATCAATCGCGTCGCTCACCAAAGCATCAAAACATATTTTGGTCCCACCCAACCCCGTCTTTGTATCTACTTTATAATCGGTATGGCCTTCGATCAGAATTTTGTATATCGCAGCCAAAATATATTGTTCTGCAAAAATTTTTGAACCTACCTTTATCGTACCGGCGCTCCCAGAACCAGTTGGCTTATAAAGATTGTTGTGCAGCAGAAAGTCCTTTGCAATATGTTCTGGCGTCTGCTTCAAAAAATCGGCTCTATAATTTAGATCCGTCATGACCGAATCATTGAACTTATCTGCCAGCAGATTCATTGTTTCTTCCAGCTTTGGGAATTTCTGAAGTGTTGCCGTCTTTATAATTGGCGCTGCAAAATAAGGTGGGAAAATCTTCTTGTCATCTGCCAGCACAAACAGGTCGTATGCCTTGATCCGCCCATCGGTGGAGTATCCGCTAATGAGATCAAGATCTTTTTCATAAGCGGCTTTATACATAATCGCATCGCTGACAACAAGTGGGTTGACCTGAAGACCATAGATACTGCGAAGTCCCAGGTCACCGTCCTGACGTCCCATAAACTCTGGTGTGAAACCTGCCTTGATGCGACTGTCATTGGACCTCATAACCATATAAAGCATACTTAAAATGCACACAGCGGTGAATATGCCCAAAATAATATAGGTCTGTCGACTTTTGATATTTACCTGGGAATATTGGATTAGTGCAATGCCTTTGTCCAAGAGGATTGCTAGTAATGCTGCAGGAATAGCACCGGCCAAGATCATGTTTGAATTGTTGAGGGATATACCGCCAAAAATAAATTCACCCAAGCCTCCGGCGGCAACAAATGATGCCAAGGTAGCTACACCAACATTGATCACTGCCGCTGTACGTACGCCCGCGATAATCACTGGCATGGCAAGTGGGAGTTCTACTCTGAGAAGCAGTTGCCAAGCGGTCATACCCATCGCCTTGGCTGCCTCCACGATACCGGAACCAACTCCTGTAATGCCGGTAAAGGTATTCCGGATAATGGGTAAGAGTGCGTAAATAAATAGTGCAACAATGGCGGGAATAGCTCCGATACCCAGAACCGGAATAAGAAAACCCAACAATGCAATACTCGGTACAGTTTGCAAAACACCTGCAAAACCTAAAATAATAGCAGCAAATTTTCTTTTTCTCGAGATCAGTACCCCTAGAGGCACTCCGATAAGAATGGCAAATACCAAAGATAAAAATGTAAGCCCAAGATGTTGGCCAATCTGGGTCAATAGCTTGTCCTGTTGTTCGAGAATAAATTGCCAAAAACTTTGCGCTTTCATACCACTTGTTGTTTTCGATAGTTGTTAAATGCACCCACTAGCGTTTCATAGGCTTGCGCCGCATCTGTATGCATACTCAGAACCTGGGTGGCATGCCATAAATCTGTGCTCAATGTAAATCCATAACGCGAGATAAAAGGATCTATCGCCGTAATCCCTTGTAGTTCTTGTAAGGTAGTCACTTTATACTCCAATAGTAGGCGATTTTCGGCGAAGAAATTGGCTACAAATTCATTTGCAGGTCTATATAACAGTTCTTTTGGCGTTCCAATCTGCACGATTTTCCCCTTGTCCATTAAGCAGATCAGCTGTCCAAGTTCGAAAGCCTCCGACACATCGTGCGTAACGAGGATGATCGTCTTACTGCGTATCTCCTCCAAGGATCTGAATTCTGCGTGGATATCTGCTTTGGTTATATTATCCAGTGCTCCGAAGGGCTCGTCCATTAATAGAATAGGTGAATCGGCGATCAGTGCCCTAGCAATGCCTACGCGCTGTTGTTGCCCTCCACTCAGTTCATGGGGATAACGTTGGAGGATCTCCTCGCCCAAGTTTAATTTGTGAAGTAGCTCCGCAGTACGCAGGCTTATTGTCTTTTTTTCCCATTTCAGCAATTCTGGAACTACAGCAATATTGCGTGCAACGGTATAGTGCGGAAAAAGGCCGGCATGCTGCATGACAAAACCAATTTGCCTACGTAAATCATGGATGTCTCTTTCTCTGATATCTTTGCCAGCAATAAAGATCTGGCCTTTATCGGGTTCGATAAGCCTATTGATCATTTTTAGGGTTGTCGTCTTTCCACAACCGCTGGTCCCTAGCAGAACAAGAACTTCGCCTTCCTTGGCCTGAAGGGAAATCTGATCGACTGCAACCTTTCCATTGAAGAATTTTGAAATGGAGACGATATCTATCATATTATCTCGCCAGTCTAATACCTGTAAATTGCCATTGCAGTGCCGTCTGAAAAAAGTTTCGGTACGTTTTGCGGCTATGATCTTTAGGTGTTGCAATAGAGGCTCCGCGCAAGACCATTTGGTTAACCATAAATTTTCCGTTATACTCGCCCACGGCACCAGCTTCCTTTTTAAATCCGGGGTAAGGTAGATATGCAGAATTGGTCCACTCCCAGCGCTGTCCCCAATTGAGATGATCTGCCGCAACTTCCCACTCTGCCTCTGTCGGAAGCCGCATTCCCCTCCAGGCTGCAAATGCGGAAGCTTCATAAAAGTTGACATGGCAAACTGCATCCTCATGGTCTATTTCCATCAACCCCGCTAAGGAATAATTCATCCATTGACCATCCATCAAATGCCAGTATAAGGGAGCCCGAGCCTGACGCCGTTTTACCCAGTCCCAACCTTCGGCATGCCAATACCTGAAATCAGCGTACCCACCAGCTTCCATGAAAGCCATATATTCCTTATTTGTCACCAAATCACTCGCAATTTCAAAGTCATTCAGATAAACCTTATGTCTGCCTTTCTCATTGTCAAAACAGAAACCCGGACCTTCATATCCGATTTCATAAATCCCAGCATCGAATTTGACATACGCTGATTCAGCTGCAGTATAACTGATAGCGGCTTTTGTACTGCCGTATGCAGGAAAAAGTGGATTGTGCCCAAGTATATATTTGATATCCGTAAGCAGCAATTCTTGATGTTGCTGTTCATGATTTAATCCTAGCACAAAGATGTCAAGGAGATCATTTGTCAAAAACCCACCATCTAAAAACTCAATCATGGACTTGTCCACACATTTGCGATATCTATAGATGTCTGCAACGGAAGGTCTGCTCAGATTTCCTCGATCTGTACGAATCACCCGAGCTCCTATTGTTTCATAGTAACTATTGAATACAAAATTGTATTCAGCATCGAATGGCTGATAGTTTGGCAGATGCGGAAGTAAAATAAATGTTTCGAAAAACCAGGTGGTATGTCCAAGATGCCATTTCGGAGGACTAACCTCTCCTATGGGCTGAACCACATAATCCTCAGTTTCCAACGGTTGGCAAATTTCTTCGGAATATGCTCGTATAGCAAGATAGCTATCGATCCATTTTTGCTTTTCCGACATTTCAATAAGCGCAGTTTGTATATTTTTCATAAATAAAACGTATTAGGACACCCTCCATACCGAATCAACAAACCATCCTTTGCTGTCTTCAATATTTGCGATCAGCTGAAATCCTGCTAAGGAAGCCATACGCTGTATTTCCTCAGGAGCATATTTCTGAGAAATTTCCATGTCAATCAATTCATTTTCCTTAAAAAATATGGAATCACCCTTAATATGAACGTGTTGATTGGTTAGGCTGACCAAGAAACTGCGGCAGGCTCCAGAAATTGGATCGTAGGACTGATAATGCTGAAAATATTGGGTATCGAAATCAGCTTCAAGTTCCCTGTTTATGCGATTCAATAAATTGATATTGAAGGCCGACGTGATTCCGGTTTTATCATTGTAGGCAGAAAGAACGGTGTGTGGATTCTTTTTGAGATCGAAACCGATTATAATCATATCACCGGGGCTTAGTTTACGGCGCACTTCGGCACAAAAAAGCTGGGCTTCGTCCATATCCATATTACCTATATTACCGCCTAAAAATAATACTACTTTTCGCCGTGTGGAAATTTTCATCGCTTGGTCAAGCATTTCAAAGTACTCTCCCTCAAGCGGTACAATGTCTAAATTTGGGATGTCACGATCTAATTTTTCGACTAATAACGAAAGAATATTGCCCGATATATCGATAGGCATATAGGAGTATGAGGTGTGATTTGCGCTGAGATGTTGTAATAGATGACTTGATTTAAGGGCATCACCTGCACCGAGTTCTATCAGGTCGAAATCGGATTCATCAGTAGTGATTAAATCCGCTAGCTCAAAGGTTTTTGTGCGGAATATTTCGAGCTCGCAGTCGGTCAGGTAATATTCGGGCATATGCATGATATCCTGGAAAAGGCGATCGCCAATGGGATCATAAAAATACTTTGAATATAATTTCTTTGGATAAGTATTTAAACCTTCTATCACGTCCTTGTGAAAAATCCCTTCATACTTTTCGATCTCAGGTACAGCACTATTTACCGGTAGAACATTATTTAATTGTAAACTCATAACTCTATGGTTTTTGCGGTCTTTTATACAGCAATATAACAGGAAAAATGAGCGAATAGTTTCAGAATAATCCAATCTGTGAAAATGGTCGAAACAGCAAATGGCCAGCCTGGATTAAGGCGGGGACGTTATGCTGATTTACAATTGAATTTATCGATTCGGAGCAATTACTACTATTTAAAAAAGGCTGATCATAAGATCAGCCTCTAAAACACTCATCACAATAAAACCATACTAATCGTGCCCTTCGGTCTTAACAATCTTGTTGTAAATACCTAATAATAAAAACGGTGCCGCCCACTGCCCGACAAACAGTGCATTATTATCGTCTTTTGTTTTGCAACATTTTAATGCTGCTGAAATTCCCATCGCTGCCAGCGAAGCCGCTAAAAATAAAATCGATGGAATTTTAGAAGTTTGGTTTTCTACCTCTCTTGTTACTTTGTCTTCATTTCCTGTTGTAAGTGCCATAATATATCTACTTTGCTTTATTATTGAACTATTTTCAAGAGGAAATGGTTTAAATTTAAACAAAAAAAAGGTCGAGACGCTAATTCTCGACCTTAACATGATACGAGGTTGGCATATCAACCTAGTTAGCGTCGAAATAGTCAATTCAATAGTAGCTGGTTTTAGGGTATCCTAAAAATAATTGTTACTAACGGTGAACGAATTTCACTTGGTGCTGTTCTAATCAGCATGGTTACGTCACGTGCATCACATATACAATCAATATATTATGAAAATAGCAGTGCTAGCTCATTTAAAACATCCCATCCGCAAACCATTTATGGGCGGGTTGGAAGCCTTTACATACGAAGTAACTAAACTTTTACTGCAAAGGGGACACGAGGTTACCTTGTTTGCCAGTGAGCATTCCGATCCTTCTCTAAATGTGCATGCTATCCTTAGCGATGTAGATTACGATATGGAAACATTAAGTAGATTTCGCTCGCATGAATTGAGTGAAGATTTTATATCGACACATCACGCCTATCTGGAGCTGATGCAGGAGATAGACCAATATGATTTTGATGTTATATTTAACAATAGCCTAAATTACGTACCCATTACAATGGCGACCTTGGCGGAAACACCGATGGTAACTGTATTGCATACACCTCCTATTTTTGAGATGAAAAAAGCTATTATGGCAGCAAACAGATACAACAAAATGACTTATGTATCTGTCTCGCAAACAAATGCAACAATGTGGAAGCCCTATATACCCAACTGTAAGGTCGTACACAATGGAATTGATTTGAATAAATGGAGCTATATAGCAAATAACTCTGGAGAGTATGCATTATGGTTTGGCAGAATTCATCCCGATAAAGGAACCCATTTCGCAATAGCAGCTGCAAAATTGGCCGGAAGACCTATCAAAATCGCAGGCTCGGTCGCAGACAAACATTATTTCGACACTTTTGTCAAACCGCTTCTCGATGACAACGCTGAATGGGTAGAGCACTGCACACACGAACAACTTAATGAACTAATCGGAAATGCGGCAGTAAGTGTGATTACCCCCTGCTGGGAAGAACCTTTCGGTTTGGTTGTTGCTGAGAGTTTCGCATGCGGAACGCCAGTCGCTGGCTTTGCGAGAGGAGCGCTACCAAAAATTGTGACAAAAGAAACTGGATGTCTTACAGCGTCCTGCTCAGTGACAGAATTGGCTAAGTGCATAAACGACGCAGCACAGCTTAGTCGCAAAGCATGCCGAGTGCATGCTGAATCATCATTGGATATACAGCATATGGTATCTTCCTACGAAAATATATTTGCTCAAGTAATCAAAAAATGTGCAGATAAATATGTCTTATAAATATGCTTTTTATATTCACCACCATGGGTCTGGTCATCTTACTCGAGCCTTAGCTATAGCGGCGCAACTACCCTCTGATGAAGTGGTTTTCCTCGGTAGTTCATTAGAAACTTATAAAGATTTAATACCAAAAGGTATTCGTTCAATCGTATTGCCATTTGATATTCCCGCCAATAGCGATCGGGATTGGGCTGCTAGTGACTTGAGTTTTTTACATTATGCTCCCGTGAATGTGAAGGGTATAATAAATAGAAATTACCTTATAACAGAATTTTTTGCTAAGCACAACCACTGTTTACTATTCGTTGATGTGTCGGTCGAGATAACTTTACTTGCGCGTCTCTGTGGGATACCAACAGTAGTCGTAAGACAACATGGCAACCGCTCCGACTTAGCACACTTAATGGCTTATGAAAGCGCTTCTTTTGTGTTGGCACCATACGCAAAAACAATGGCTCAAGATATTGAAAGCGATTTTGCGCATAAAACATTTTATTCAGGTGGCTTCTCCAAATATAGCGGCATGTCGATTGAGGACAATACGAGTGCGGACGATCAGATAGCGATGTTTTTTGGCCGAGGTGGCACATGTTTCGATTGGAAGCTCATCGCTCAAATTCGGAAAGATCTACCTGAAACATCCAGCCTACATATACTCGGCACAATACCAGATTATCACGCTATTAGTGGAGTCAGCTATTATGGCAATTCAAAAACTGCATACGATATATTAAAAAATTGCGGAATCGTGATAAGCAATGCGGGACACAACTGCGTGATGGAATTGGGCGACTTAAGAAAAAAAGTTATTTGCGTACCTGCGGAAAGGCCTTTTGAAGAGCAAAAAATAAAAGCCAAACTACTGCAAAATGCTGGTGTAGCGACGATAATAGAAGAGCAAGCTTTACATCAGGTCAATTGGTCCCACATCATTGAAAACGCAAAAAAATTAAAGGTCGAAGCATGGGAAAAATTGATGAACCCAAAAGCGACCATCGAAATTGCTGCGCGGCTTAAGAAACTGCATTCAAATCTATTTAAAACTTTATATAAATAATATGTACTCTACCGCTTCCATTTCTGTATTGACGATCGTACATAAACGCCATGACGCGCTAATAAACCTGATGAATGGGCTCGCAAAAAATTCTATTCTACCCATAGAGCTGATCATTGTCTATATCAATGAACGTGCCTACCCACTCAAAGACGAATATCCCTTTAAGATAAAGTCCTTGGAAATAGATACAGCAGGTGAATTAAATTTGGCCAAAGCAAGAAATACGGCTATAAAAAGTTCGAGTTCTTTATTTAATATCTTTTTAGACGTAGATTGTATTCCGGCAGATGATTTAATAGAACAGTATCTGCCCTATTCAACAAAAAATATCTTAATAAGCGGCCGAGTAAGGTATTTAAAAAAAGGCTTTGCAGATAAACTTGGATGGATGTCGCAGTTGATGCAAAACAGCAGGCCGGATCCTGTCAGGAAAGATGTAAATCAATTTAGTTATGAACTTTTTTGGTCCCTCAATTTTGCGTGTACCAAAGAGACTTTCCATAAAATTGGAGGATTTGATCAAAATTATATTGGATATGGAGCTGAAGATACCGATTTTGGTTTCAGTGCGAGGAATAATGGGGTTGCTCATATCACGATAGACGCATTGGCCTACCACCAATATCATCCAAGTTATAATCCCCCTTTAAACCACTTCAAACCAATTGTCATCAACGCTAATCAATTTTTCCTAAAATGGAGAGTTTGGCCAATGATGGGATGGTTAACTAAATTTTATGAGTGCGGATATATATCCCTCAAAAACAATAAAATAACCATTGTTCGAGAACCTTCAAAACAAGAAATTGGGGCCAGCCTCATTGAATAGGAAACAGGTCAAGGTTATTCTCGGACATTTAAAGAGCCGTCCTTGTCAACTATTATCGGATTATAATTCGCAACAAATTAAAAAAAATATTGATAACATATTTTCAACATATTTAAATTTCCCCAAAATGCATTTAAATCCTACGATATATCTGGGCTGAAGTGAAATTCATAATAAGCTCCGGAGATCAAGCAATACGAAACCTCCGTTTCGCTGGAAAATATGAATGCACGAAAAAAGTATATCTGCATCTGCTCAAAGGGAATTATCATCCTATATCCAAATTGGTCTTGTGCTTATTCACTGCAGGCCTCTTTTTCATCAGTAATTTAAAAGAGCTTGTGAAAGCATGAAGACTTTTGTATCCAACCATTGTGGCAATCTGTGTCTGTGTAAACTGGCCGCTGTCGAGTAACTCAATGCTTTTAACTATTCGTAGCAACTGTTGGTACTTTAAAATAGTTAGTCCTGTCTCTTGCTTAAATATCCGTTGCATCTGTCTTACTGACAACGATGCTACAGAAGCCAATTCCATGAGGTCAACCCCAGAAGCATAATTTACATTAATTTCATTACAGACCTTGGAAAGGCGTTTATCGGTTGGAACAGGGATCTGTAGTGAAGTACTTTCATTACAGAAACTAGGAAGGCTATTGATAATCGTATTTAGGAAACTTAATTCTTCTTTATCTATACCATTAAGCCTGTTCCATTTTTTTGCGTAAATGAGCATTTCTCTTAATACCACTGGACAAGAAAAAACATGAACCTCCTTATGAAATTCTTCGGCTTGCAAATCGTTAAAAAATAGGACCATTAAATTAACCGTTTTCGAATCAGAAGAGATACAGTGTTTCTCACCCGAAGGAATCCAGATCAGGCTATTTTGCGGAACGAGATAAATACTGTTTTCAATATGGAAATACTGATAACCGTCTTCAACATAGGTAAGTTGATAATGACTGTGAGAATGCTCATAGTTATCATGCTGATAATTTCTTTCATACCATACAAAGGATTTTTTTTCACTTCGATCCGTATAGCATCCTGGCTCAACCTCAGTTAATCCACATTTAACCATGTCGTTTTGCATACACTTTTTGGCAAAGTTAAAAAAAGTACTTTGATTAATTTTGACCAAATACTTAGAAATGAAAAACTTTATAAAGTTATTACTGCTTTTAATGGTTATGATGATTACTTTATCAACTCAATCCATGGCACAAAAGAAAGATGTAAATGTCTTGGTCCTTATTTACTCCGATAACGGTGGGACTTTAGAATTAGCAAAAGAATTTGCTAAAGGCTTAGAAAAAAACTCAAATGTTCGATCAGTAATCAAACAAGTAAAGAATTCGGACCATCCAATTTTGAAAACCATCCCAGTTGCTAGTATGGAGGAACTTTCATCATATGATGGTATCGCGTTTGGCTCTCCGGTATATTTTGGAAATATTAGTACCGGCATGAGCGAATTTTTCTCCAAAACAACAGATCTATGGGCGAAACACGCACTTGAAGGAATGCCTGCCAGCGTATTTATGTCTGCGGGTACCGGAGCAGGACGTGAACTTGCCTTACAGTCGTTTTGGAACGCCCTTGCGGTTCATGGAATGATACTTGTTTCAAATGGCATACGCTCAAATGACAAAATTGACAGATCAATTGCTCAGGGCAATTCTGTTTTAGGAACCACGAGCTTGGTAGGTATAAAAAATGTGCCACGTCCAAGCTCCGATGAACGCCTTCTTGCCGAAGATCAGGGGGAAAACTTCGGGAAGGTTGCAAAGGCCTTACAAGGAACATTTCACAAAGAATCCGCTCCTATTGAACAAAAAAACAATAATGATATAAATCAGGAACTGAACAATAAAAATATTATCCTGCCTGATGTTCCAAAACCTGCCGGAAATTATCAGCCATTTGTACGTACCGGAAACCTGGTATTTATCAATCAATATGCATTAAAGGATGGTAAATTACAATACCCCGGTAAACTCGGTAAAGACGTGGATGAAAGGCAGGTTAAGGAAGCGACACGTACCACAATGCTCAATGTTTTGGGAGTATTAAAAAATGCTGTGGGAGGCGATCTTAACCGCATAAAAAAATGTGTTCAGTTAACTGGGTACTTTAATGTAACTGATGACTATACCAAACATGCTGACCTCATGAACGCTGCATCAGATTTGGTTGTAGAAGTATTTGGTGAAAAAGGAAAACACGCCAGGGCAACGGTGGGAGCCTCGTCACTCCCAGGAAATACTTCAGTCGAAATACAGGCTATATTCGAAATTGAATAGATTCCATCGGTGTCCCTGAAAAATGCTTCCCGATACGATCTAGTCAAATTAAAATCTCTATCTCCTGTGCTTTGGCGTTGATAGAGATTAATAAAATATACTTCATACGGAGACACTTATCTAATTTGATTTATAAATAAAAACCCGTACATTCAACGGAAATTAACCTCTTTCCATTATGCAAAGTAACAATTGGTTCAACCGGTTTAAATACATCCAGCGAAAAAGGGTATTTAGGTTAATTACGCTATTAACTATTTTTCATCATACAAGCTTCGCGCAAAAAGATCCTCAGCTCAGGGAAGCACTGTCTATCATGACAAAAGCATCTATTTCTGGAGATATCGAAGGTATTATAAGTCAAATATCGCCCCGCATAATTGAAAGCATGGGCGGGATAGATCAGGCAACAAAACTGACCAAGGAACTCTATTCTTCTCTTATAAAATATGGGGTTAAAATTGATTCCACGATCAATTATGTCGATATAGATGTCTCAAAAATTGATGGGATAGCCTACTGCTTTATTCCTCAGGTATTGGTAATGTCTATGCCTGAAAAAGGCAAAATGGCTATTACTTCAGCTTACTTATTAGATTTAAAAGAGGACGAAACCAAAAAATGGACTTTTATTAATTTCAATAAGATGGATCAGGAAAAGATCAATTTGTTTCTTCCTGAATTTAACGGCAAGATTTCTCTTCCTCCGGGTCTAGAAAAAAAAACCTTAGTCGTGAAGAAAGAAGAGGTAACTAAAACTGTCGATCATCAAATGAAACTTATAGATGAATCTATCAAAGAAAATAAATAGTTTTAAGTCATTTCCCGTCAATCTTCGGAAATTCACTAAAACCTGCTGTGATTTTTTTGTTTCACCTCACGTCCCAATTGCTGAGGGAAAAGTCCTGTAGACTGCTCCAGAAAAATCATCTTATACTCAGCTAAAATCTGAGTATTTTTAGGATTAATATAATTCCTTCCATCGCATGATAAGAGGAATCAAAAAGACCTTTCCGCTATTGCGGAAAGGTCTTTTTAATAATCTCAATTTCGAAATGGAGGTTAATATTGCTTACCCCGAAAAGACAATTCAATTAAACTCCAGCTTCTTTATCAGTAAAAATCTGGACTCCTGCTTTCTTTTCAATTAACTGTAGCGGATATAGTTCAGGATTATATACACCATTAAGAACCTCGTTCAAAGCGTTTTTCTTGGATTTACCGAATGTAACAATCAGAATATTTTCAGCTTTATTGATAATAGGTTCAGTCAACGTAATTCTAAACATTTCCTGTGGCTTTAGATAGTAGGCATCAACCCATTTTCCTTTTTCTTGTAGGATCTTTTCACCTGGAAACAGAGAGGCAGTGTGGCCATCATCCCCCATTCCTAATAGGATGAAATCAAAAATACCGTCAGCTCCCAAAACATTTCTAATTTGCGCTTCGTATTCTTTAGCGTAATTTTCAGGCTCAATTCCCTCTTTATACATGGGGAAAATCTGATTTTTATTGACTGGAACTTTATTCAAAAGTACTTCCAAAGTCATCTTAAAATTACTTTTCTCATCTTCAAGAGAAACCCATCTTTCATCTACCCAAAAAAAATGGATTTTCTCCCAAATTATTTTATCGGCATATTCAGGAGTAGCTAATAAACTAAAAATAGCTTTCGGTGAAGAGCCACCACTTAACGCAACCACAAATTTATCATGCTTCTGGATTGCTTTTTTCGAAAGCTCAACAAATGTATCTGCTGCTTCTTTATATAAAGCATCCAGATTATCAAATATCGTAATATTCATTTTCTTTTAATTAGATTTTAAACCCACTGATGTCCCTGCCGCTCTACCAGTGCATCACTGTCATCAGGTCCCCAGTTTCCTGAAGCATAATTTGGGAAAGAGGGGTCTTTGGTTTTTTCCCAGGTTTCCTGAATTGTTTTTATCACATCCCAAGCTTCTTCTACCTGATCGGAGCGCATAAACAGTGTAAGGTCTCCGACAAGTGCTTCCAATAAAAGAGTTTCATAAGCTTCGGGAGTATCGGTCTGACAGGCAAAATTATCGAAAATCATTTCCACAGGTTTAAGCGCTAAGGACAAGCCTGGTTTTTTAGACATAAACTGCAATCTGATGTCCATTTGTGGCTGGATATTAATAATCAATCGGTTAGCCGACAGAAGCGAGGTGCTTTCTGAAAACATAGAATTGGGAAGTGGCTTAAACTGAATCGTTATATAAGAATGCTTTTCTTTCATCTTCTTCCCGGTACGAACATAAAAAGGAACATCTTCCCATCTTTCATTATCCAGATAAAACTTGATAGCGACAAATGTTTCGGTATTGGAATCAGGAGCAATTCCCTCCTCCTGGCGATAGCCATTTACTTTTAGCCCATTTACTTTGCCTCGTCCGTACTGTCCTCTTACCGCATAATGATCTACTTTTTCAGGAGAAATCCTACGGATGGATTTTAAAACATCAACTTTACGGTCCCTGATCTCACCCGATCCAAGTGAAGCCGGAGGTTCCATAGCAACCATACAAAGAATTTGCAAAAGATGGTTCTGAATCATATCGCGCAAAGCTCCTGTCTGCTCATAAAAACTGGCTCTTGTTTCCACTCCTACTTCTTCGGCAACCGTAATCTGCACCGATTCTATATGTCTGTGGTTCCAAAGAGGTTCAAAAATTGAATTTCCGAACCTGAACGCCAAAATATTCTGTACTGTTTCTTTACCTAAATAATGATCGATACGATAAATCTGTTCTTCCCGGAAAGTTTGTGAAAGAAGATTATTTAGCTCAATGGCAGATTCTTTATTGTGACCAAAAGGTTTTTCGATAATAATTCGATCTGTTGCAGGATCAGATGCTATTGATGTATTTTTAAGATGATTTGAAATTACAGATACAAAGTTTGGTGCAATCGACAAATAGAAAAGTCTGTTTCCTCTCATTCCGTACACCTTATCAAAATTCTCCAGTTTCTGATATAAAGTCTGATAAGAGCTTTCTTCATCAAGCTGATGCTGAAAATAGCTGATGTGAGCCTGAAAACCAGCCCAATCTTCCTTGGTTACGGTCTTCCTGGAAAAACTCTCCAGATTTTCTTTAATATAAGCGCTGAATTTTTCATCCGTATTTTCGGCTCTTCCTAAAGCTAGAATATTAAAACCTTTGGGCATTCTGCCATCGATGTATAAATTGTAGAAGGCAGGAAAAAGCTTTCTTTTTGCCAAATCCCCTGTTGCACCAAAAATAACAATCGTTGTTGGATGCAGGATTGTATTGTCACTCATTGTTAGGATCTAGTTATTTGGGGTTTGCCATGAAGTATGAAAGACTCCTTCTCTGTCCGTTCTTTGGTAAGTGTGCGCACCAAAATAATCACGCTGAGCCTGAAGCAGGTTTACAGGTAAAGATGCTGTGGTGTAAGCTTCGAAATACCCTAGAGCCGACTGAATTCCTAAACTTGGAATTCCGTTTGATACAGCAAAAGCAGCTGTTTTTCTTAATGACGGAATTTTATCTTTTACAATTTCTGAAATTTCATGATCCAATAAAATATTAGATAAGTTCTCGTATTTTGAATAAGCCAGATAAAATTTCTCCAATAAAACAGAACGGATGATACACCCACCTCTCCAGATTTTAACAACATCTTTTAACGGAATTTCAAACTGATATTCCTCAGACGCTTTTACCAATAATGACAAACCTTGAGCATAACTGATTAAAGTAGATAAATACAAAGCATCCCCCACCTCTTTGATAAACAATTCTGTATTTTCTGGAGTTTTTACTTCTTCTTTAGCATATAATTGAGAAGCTTTTGCTCGCTCATCTTTGTAAGCGGATAAAATTCTTGATGTTACGGCAATATCGATGGTTGGAATAGAAACCCCAATTTCCATAGCCTCCTGGGAGGTCCATTTTCCGGTTCCTTTTGCTCCTGCTTTATCTAAAATCTTGTCGACAAGAAAACCGTCTGTTACATCATCTTTTTGCTGGAAGATATCTCTTGTTATTTCAATAAGGAAAGAATTCATCTCGCCTTCATTCCATCTTTTGAAAACTTCATACAATTGTTCATTCGTAAGATTAGCTCCTTTTCTCAGTAAATCATATGCTTCACTGATTAATTGCATGATGGCATATTCAATACCGTTGTGAACCATTTTAACATAATTCCCAGCAGCTCCTTTCCCCATATAAGCGGTGCAAGGCTCCCCCTTTACTTTTGCTGAAATAACTTCCAGCATAGGCTTCACCAAATTGAAAACTTCCAAATCTCCCCCTGGCATAATACTCGGTCCTCTTCTGGCGCCCTGCTCTCCTCCAGAAACTCCCATTCCCATAAAATGAAGGTTTTTAGAAGCTAAATCGGCTATACGTCTCTCGGTATCTTTGAAATAAGAATTTCCCGCATCAACGACAATATCTTTTGGACTCAGCAGCGGGGTTATGCTTTCAAGAACAGCATCAACCGGTTTGCCTGCTGGTACCATCAAAATAACTTTTCGCGGACTTTCTAAATTCAATACAAATTCCTCTAGTGAAACAGTTCCAACAACCTGTGTACCTGAAGCCACTCCTTTACGAAGTTCGATTACCTTTTCTTCATCTAAATCGAATCCTACGACAGAAAAACCATTATCGGCAATGTTGTAAAGCAGATTTCTTCCCATTACACCCAGACCAATGACCCCGTAATTATACTTTTCCATTCTTACTTAAAGTTTATGTTATAAATTCAAAATTACTGAAATGCATGTCAGTAAAAAAATTATCTAAAATTTTCTTTCCATTGTGACACTTTTTATCATCAACTGGAAAATGTCATTAATCAATACGGTGAAAAGGGCATCGTTCAACATATAAACTATCCAGGTCCAAATTCTCTAATTTTAATTTTACTTTTGGCTATATGTAAATACATGCTAATCAATAAACTCTTTCTTGTTCTTTCGGATGTAGTCAACCAGAATTTTTTGCAAGTTTTTAGCGTCATTAAGTTTGTAGAACTCCTCGTCAAATTTGTTGAGCGGATTGTTTTCATAAGATTTACTAAAACCTTCTACCGTACCATCCTGATCTTCGGTTATTTTCGATTTCTCCTTTTCAAATGTGCTGTTTGCCCGCTCGGTCAGATCAGCAAATTGAGTAGCGCCAACTAATTTCAGCGCTTCTGGCAACGCAGCAGCAAATTGACCGCTTGAATTAAAATAAAACTGGTTATAACCACCATTATTTACTTCTCCTTCTAATTGGCTGATCATATAAATTGCTTGTCTGGATTTGTTCCAGGACAAGACGATTTCATATTCTTTGTCATATGCCGGCGATAACTTACGAAAGAGGTTATCATAAACGACTTCCAATAAGATGTCATCCGAAGTCGTATCAATAATCTGCTCGGTTAATGGATTCTGAATTGATGGCTTATTATTGTTTTGCTTAGTATGTCCAGAACAGCCAAATAAATTTAAAATAATTATTATTATAATTCCAATGGTAATAGTTTGTGTTCGCATTGATTTTATCATCTTTAAATCTTTTTAGTATTCAAATATATACATTGATTTGCAAACAATTTCCTCAGTTGTATAGTTATAAAATGGTTCGACATCATCTGTATGCACTTTTCAAGTTACTGGTTATTATCAGGACCAATTAGAAAAGTTTACGGTTGTAAGCACATCGGTAGATACGGCTTATCAATTTTGGACGGTTGGAGCATCTAATGGAGCAGACTATTATGACTAGACCAAGGGTATCATTCGTTTCTTATATCATCCTATTAAAGGGATAATTGGCGGCTCGGGGTAACTTTAATTTTGGATTTTCTTTTACAAAGAGTACATTGTAGAAACATTGATGCGACTAAAGAATTATTTTGTAAAGTTGGCTAAGTTAATTCTCTTTAAAACAATTTAATATGAAAAATTATATCATTACCGGAATATTTTTGCTTCTGTTCACAAATTTGGCGTTTCCACAATATTTCACCCTAGCTCCAACAGGTTTCGTTTCTAAAGAGAATCTAGATTATACCGTAGTAGAAGTTCCTGGCGTTAAACAGCAAGAACTTTACGATAATGTATTAAAGTCGATCAATAACTTGTATTCCAATCCCAAAGAAGGCCTGACTTTGGTTCCCGGGCAGGCGATAACTTTAGCAGCTTACCAACAAAGAGGACTTAAAACATCAGGTATTGCTTACTATGATGTCGATTATACCTTGTCTTTTTTGTTTAAAGATGGAAAAATAAGAATCAATAGTCCAACTTTCAGTGCTCAAATTATGAATTACAACGGTACTTGGAATAAAATGAACGTGAAAAAATTTTATTTCAAAGGCAACGGTAGCCCCAAAAATGAGAAAAAACATCAATTCGTAAACGCGTACTTTAATGGGCTGATCAAATCCATTCTTGAAAAATCAACCAATATTGATAATTGGTAATATCGATGTATTTCTTCTCTTCCTGACAATAAACTTGCGAACTTTCATTCCATTTTTCCAGTTTTAATTCTAGCAATAATATTATTCAACGCCTTTAAAGACATAATAACGCCAGAATATTTATCGTGATCTGCACCAATATAAGATAAATCAATATCGGATAAATTTTTATTGTTAACAGCTTCTTTAAATAGCGTATAATTCATTTTTTCGATCCTATTGTTCCAGTCTTCATCCGATGTTGGCTTAATTGATTCCAAATCTTTCATTTCAAACATCGCCCGATCCGATATTTTTTTAGACCGTTGGACAAAGATTGTATCTCCTTCTATCTTTAGAATCTTAACCCAACCTGCTGGTAAACCTTGGATGTTATTTCCTTCAGCATCGGTAAAGAAACTTGCTCCATATAGTTGTCCTGCCTGTAATTGTTGAGCCGACTTAGCAAGACTTTCTTTTTCATTCCGATATTTCTTGCCATCCATGTTCAGTTTAATACCGTAAATAATAGATCCGATAATTGCTATCGATGCTATAATCAAATACCCTTTCCAAAGTTTGAAATAGGGAATTTCTAGTGTCTTCTTAAATTTCTTTACCTCTTCTTTTATTTCAGGCGAATAATTTCTTGCGTGGATGACCTGCCCGTACTGATTGACTAAACGAGACATTTTTACCAGACCTCCTCCAACCGGAAATCCTAAAAATTTGGTCGCAGGTGTAATGATACTAAGATTGAAATTCTGCGGTATGGTCTCATTTTTTAATGTTGCAGTGATATTTTTACTTCCTAAAACGTATTCGTAACGTGTATAAATGAACAGCATAAATGGAATGAATTATAACTATAAAGGTTCGAAATTAAGAAAAAATTCCTCCTGTAACAATCGTGTGTCAATTAACTAATTAGTACAGAAACAGATAAATTTATTTGAAATCCTACGCGTATCTTGTTCTAAATACAAAAATGAGGAATTATGCCTTGGTATAATGGAGATTATCCACCATCATATAAAAATCAACCGGTCAACATCTGGGAGAAAGCAACCGAAATCGCAAATGCTTTGCTTAAAATCCAAAGTATGCATTAGTTTCCATGAAGTTTAAGGATGGTGGAACGCTATCCATTACTGACTTCCTCTTAACATGAAGAATTAAATCTTAACATGATACAGACGCTTACGCATATCAACCAATTGATGCTTCAGCTTATCCTGATCTGGCGCTACCGGAAATAAACTGTGCAAGCAGAGCTCTTCAACTTCCTGAAAGAGCTTTTGCGACCAGACAAAAAGTTCCTCATAGCTATAGGCGCCATTCTTGATGCGCAGGAGCTCTTCCCTATTGGGACGTTGTATCTGTAATTTCTTTTTGGATACAATCTCCTTTGCCTGTTGCAATAAACGTATGGTATGCATCATATTTTTGGCATCATAACCCTGCCCATGATCCATTGTCCCCTCAAAACGTGCCTCATTGCGTGCTGACACCCAGCTGAAATATTCATTATACGCCTTGCAATAAGATGAATAAGATTCGTAATTAACACAGAGGTACGCACAAAGTGTCTGACCCTTTGCGATAGAACTGCACGACACCTCATTGCTATCCAGGTTAGCCACGACACCTTTATAACCCAAAGTCTGAGTCTGATCATAATATAGGGCATACATTCCCTTTGCATGTTCAATCTTTGCTAAACCACAGTTTTCCTGCTTCCAATGCCGCCTGCTTAGCCACGCGCTTAACGGTAAACTACCATTACCGGCTATGATAAAGCAGAACTCCAGCAAATTTTTACGTTCGTGATCCATCGGATTGTTGATTTTCTTATTCAACCCTTTTGCCTTACGCACCTGTACCATAGCATATTGCGCAAAAGTCATAACGGCCTCCCGCGTAATAAATTCCTGCATTTTAAATTGCTCCATTATTGGATCTCGGTATACGATGCAATCGGCAGGACTAGCCAATAGCTCCAATACAGTCGGATTACTCTTTGACAGGAGCTCGACGAAGCGACCTAGCTCATAATACACTTCATCATTGCTCGCATTAGCCACTTGGGCAGTATATTGACCACCCAAGTAATCTTCCAGAGGCAGATAAAATACCCCTTTGATATCCGTATCGGAAGATGCGGTGGCCAAACCATATGCCCGGCTGCCGACAACGGCCTCAAACAGGATCAGCCCGTTCTTTCGAAGTTCGTCTATAGTCATCTTAATATAGTTTTAAAGTAATTCTCTAGTCCTTCCTTATCCAATACGGATACGGGAACCTGCCCTACTTGGCTCTCTAAATGTATTAACTTTGTTTCGATATAACTCCTTATGGTAGCTGAACAGCTGAATACAAAACCTTCATCGACTTGGCTTTTCAACTTCTGTAACTGCATAACTTCGACTTTAACAACATTGGGCAATAATACGGATAGTTCGGCTAATGTCATCGGCGCATAACTGCGATAGGTCATACTCCAGTCTGCCGCTAGTAAAGATCTGAGGATATAAAATAAGCTCTTGAGATTCATCGTTTCTAGCCGAAGATTTTTCACTTTGCTTCGGACAATCCCAAGATAATGATGGGCGTGCCTACGTGCGTCAAAATAATTTTCGATCATTGTCCTAAAACTTGTTTTGAATCCGTTAAACTCGTGATAGACTACTGGTGACTGAATCCATTCAAATGGGCTCACATTGCTCTTATACATTAAGGTGAGTACTTTAAACAGATCCCAGCCTGCGATATCAAGGTCATCGGTTATCGGAAACCGCATTTCGGTAGGAAGCGGAAACAAAAGACTATAGTCCTCTGCTTTTCTTACATAAATAAACCGAACATCGTAATCACTGTCGATTGACGGAAATCCCCAACCTCGACTTCCTGATTCACAGGCGAAAAGTATACGTACTCCTTCGCTCGCTTCTATTTCCATGAGCTTCTTGATGATATGTGCTTTCATTTCTTCATGCTTTTTTAAATTTTCATTAGCACAAAGATCGATTGCGCTACTGAAGCCTTTTTGCGCATTAAAAAAAGAGCATAAAAACAATGGAAGACCTCTTATTATCAGGTAGATAATTTTCTTGAAAAAATTGAAGCTTACACAGAAATATAGAAGTACGCAGATAGAATGCGTATTACGGTGTTAAACGAAAGTATTATCCCCCATCTCATGCCACTGATATAAGCTATTCATAAAGAACAGCTCATAATCTTCTTCGTTGACAAAATAAAGGCTTTGCCTCTTCTGCACCCAGTTGTAGCATTACTGAAGTCTGGGATGGCGCAAAAGATGGAAAGCGGCATTAGACCAAAAACTGAAAATGAAGTTTTTTGGCACAGATCTAGTACGGAAATAGGAACAACTAATTGCATATGAATTATCTATATATTATCTTCTTTTTTTTAGTTTTCCAGGGCTGTACAATGCGTAAAAGTACAATGACACCTGTCCAAAATAATAAATCCAAAATATACAATGACAGCTCAGTGCAAAAAGACTATATTTCCATTTTAGAAACAATTTTGTCTGACGATTCGGCTGGTATCAAACTGCAACGTGAAGGAGAACGAAGGGCGTTCATTCATAATAAGTTTATCAGAGATTCTATCTCATCATTGCATGACAGGAATTATGTTTTTTACAACGTCGATCCACAGAAGCTGATGAAAATACTGGATAACCAGCTCAAAGACTCGCTGGATATGCTTAATCAGATGAACGAAAGGAAGGCAATCATCCCGATTCCAGCCGCTATCAAAGCAGCGTACAATGTCGATGACGCCGATAAATACAGGATGAACCGTAATCAAAGCATTTATTACTTTCATCTTCCCATTATGGGGTATAACCGCAAAAAAGCATACGTGCCGGTTGACTATGTATGCGGTCCTTTATGTGGAAACGGTGATGCATTTCTTCTTGAAAAAGTGAATGGTAAATGGGTAATCGTACAACGATTCTTTAACCTCTGGATCTCTTAAAAAAACGTAGCCACAATAATCTTTAAACGGCAGATATTCACGCCAAATAACGAAGCGGATTTATAGATTAATAAACCTTATCACTTTCTATAAATACACTTCCTGACAAATAGCACTCGGGAACGTTGGCCAGTACATAATCAATGTCAAGAATATTTGGACGAGCCGTACTTCCCTGCCCACAATACAAGTTCCTAATCCAGGTATCGACGTTCTCTACCCACATCGCCTTCCAGGTAATATTTTGTGGATCCTGGACTTCGACAGGTGAAATCAGCACATTATACCCCATCGCTCGCAGCGCGGTTAATACGACTCGATTTACTTTGACAAATTTCATCTTCAAAAGCTATATACGGTTCTCTTTACTTTGGAACAGTAATGAAGCCCATATAGTTCAAAAAGTCGTTAACTTTGTGCTTAGTCAAAGATCCTACAGCTGACCCCGAACCAAACCGATCGCTTGCAATGGATTCACCCCCGCATCAAGGAACTCGCGATCTTATTGAAGAAATGTAATATTTATTTCATGAAATCAGCAAGAAAAAATAAATCACGGCTTGTAAACGTTATATTACTGTAAAACTTATAAAAGGGTACCAATGCCATAGCGGTTCTCTTTGTAATATAAATTTCTCACCCTTAAAAAGATAACATCATGAACGGAATCATATTTCAAGGAAAAAGTCTCAATGTTGGGTGTACAGCAACATTCCTGTTCGAACCCGAAGTAGGTGTAGAAAATATTCCGGCAATAGCAGCACTTAGCACTGGTGAAAAAGCATATGCTGAAATACTTAGAGATACTACAACGCTGATAACAGTACGAGTAGGTGAATATTTAAATGAAAAAGGAAAGAGAGCCAATCAAACGGCTTGGATGCTCACCTATAATCATCATTTAAAATCATGGCAGATAACGAAGAACCTTATCGCAAAATAGCGTATTTTATTTCTTAGGAATACCAAAGTAACGACATAAAAGCCTTTAGTGCAATGTCTTGAATGGAAGGTCGAGATGCTGAGCCTCGGTCTTTTTTGTATAAAACTAAACTATTCATCCCTGAAAGTAGTTCATTAATAAACCAAAGTATACATATTATGGCACTTACAACAGGAAATGAAGACAAAGTAACAAAAGAAGTAGAACAGCAAACTTCTAAAATTCCCTCGATTTTATTCTTGGCGGCATCACTTGTAGCGATGGGAATTTCAGCAGCATTAAAATGTTGCAAAACAAAAGATGATAATACAGCTTTGTTCGTCGGTCAATGGGCGGCACCGTTTCTATTATTAGGAATTTACAATAAGATCGTTAAGACTGAAGGACACGATTAATAGGTTTTATTTTTTATGGTTGATTTTAAAGGCTGGTCTTAGGATCAGCCTTTTTTATTTTTTTCAAACTAAAAGTAATTCGACCTTGTATTATAAGTACTTTTCAAAAATATAGGTTAATAATAATTAGAGCCTTGGGTTCCCCCCTCAAGGCTTTTTCATTTTTATCAAACCAAGCTGTTAACAGAATTGTCCATTTAGCGTCAATCGTTATGTATCAGTTCAGTTAGATTGATTTAATTGTATGGTCAGGTTTTAGACCTGGCCATTTTAAACGTATTTTCCGGTCCTTTATGGATCTGTCTATAATTTAGTTAGGGGCTAATCGAAAGATTAGTCCTTTTTTTGCTAAAAAATGAACTATTATAAATGAATATCGTTATCTGATAGGTTAAGTTAGTTTGTTTTAGTAGTTATAAAGGTCGGTAATTCATGTCGCCGGCCTTTTTAATAAAGTAGTACTTTCCCCTGATTCAATCGATTCTGTTATTATATCCGCTACATGAAATGTTTCCCCAAAAAGTAGTCGTTTCCGGGGGGTAGAATTGTATAGTATAATGTGAATTCGTGACTACCAAGGTTTGATATCTGTATCTTAAATTATACAGATGTTCAACATTGTTAAGGAACATCTGTATAAAATTGAAAAATTGATTAGCGTTTCTTTATTCGCTTCGCCTCCTCCCCGATTTTTGAGAAGGATTTATCTCTTTTGCGCCTGTCGTGTTCAGATACGGAGAAATGCCATGATTCCCTTCTCAATTTTAAGTAGCTTTCGTATACACGAGGTTCTAAAAGACCATTGTCTACCGCATTCTTAACTGCACATCCAGGTTCGGAAAGATGAGCACAATTGTCAAAGCGACAGGAGCCAGCAAATCCAGAGAAATCAAATACGTCTTCCAATGTTTCGGGAGTTTCTAACGCTAAACCGAATTCTCTTACACCGGGCGTGTCAATCAAAACGCCGGAACCATCCATCAAGACCATTTCTCTCCGGGTTGAAGTGTGCCTACCTTTCCCTGTGGCGTTACTTGTTTCGGAGGTGAGCAACACTGTGCGTTCGCATAACGCATTGACTAAAGAACTTTTTCCTACACCAGAGGAGCCTATACATACTACTGTTTCCCCAGGCAGGATAGATTCACGTACAAGAACAATTGACTCTGTGGAATGAATGCTTGTGTAAAATACTTGCACGTTGCTGGTAAGGTGTTTTAACGACTCATCTATATCCTGTCGATTAAAATCCAAATCAGATTTAGCGAGTATGAGCACCGGTTGAATATTTTCTTCCAATACCTGGGCCATAAACCGTTCCGTTCGACGGGGATTAAAATTGGCATCCAAGCTCTGAACAATAAAAGCTTTGTCTATATGAGATGCTATTGCCTGTTTATCCGAAGTGGTACCACTCTTTCTTCTGTATAATGTGTGGGTACGCGATAGGATATCGACAATTATTCCTTTGTTGTCGTCAAAAGGTTGAAAGATAACCCAGTCCCCCGTGCAGGGTAGCTCAAACGCTGACTTTCCAAAGAGCAGATTGCCCGCCAGCTCGCAAAATAGCAAGCCATTCTCGGACATGATCTCGTAGTTAGTTTTGTTCACAGCCGAAACACGACCATGAAAAAGATTAGAATATGTAGATTCTTGTTTAAGCTGAAATAGGTCACTATTCCAACCAAATAATGCGAGGTTATTCATTTATTATTAATTTAGAATGATGAAATTAAAATGCTGATTATTGGTCATCCGAATGACTCACAGGTATACCACTGGTAACATTTTTGTTATCAGTGAAACGTAAGAAGCAAGACACCCGGAATCAGGCAATCATTCCAATCGCTAAACTATAATATGTGAATAGTTGTTTTTGCATGAACTACAAAGATATGAAAAGTTAAATTAAATAGTTAAGGGAAAAATGGACAATGTGTATATGGGTTCACGTAGCGGGCTGTTTTTACAAAAAAACAAACGATGACTGCTCCTCTTGTGTTCAACTTAAAAAACAATTATGCCCCTGATTTCCAATAGAAAAAACACGAAGTTAACCGCCCGCAGGGTTTCTGCGCTGTTGCATCTTATGGGCCTGGTCCTCCTCATACTTTTAGGTAGCTGCCATGAGGATGATAGCCCCGCACCCGAGCAGGCGCACTTAAAAGTGAAGATAAAAACTGAAGGTGATCAGTATGATGCAGTCCATCTCGAGATCCAACAGTTATGGACCCGCGCGTCTGCAGGTGGAGGAAAAATCGAGGCGAATAAAAGGGTAAACATCCTGGAAATTCAAAAAGACAGCATCATTGCCGGTGGACATGTGCCCCATGGCAGCCTACAGGAAGTTATGCTAAAAGTTGCCCCTACAGGAAATGAAATAGTCATAGATGAGCTTCCCTATGCTTTAGAGATGCCGCAAGGACAAATTATCGCGGTGAATATCGCAGCCGACAATAAGCTTTCTCCGAATGAAAACCATACGCTAATGCTTCATATCAATCTATCAGATTTCATCCAAGAGACTGCAGAAGGTAAATTTGTGATTAATCCAAACCTCGCCGCAGTACTGGATTAAAGGGGCAGGTTACTCACTTCTAGGATCTGGCTTTAACGGCATTTTAGCACAGCGGATCACCTCAATGGAAGGGCAACCATATTCTACGACAACTTTGCCTTCAACCAAATAGATTCCCGTCCCATGGAGCGGATATTTGACCAGGCTCTGTGGGAAATGGACGGTATCAAAAAAGCGCCCCTCGGCATCGAGAAAAGTACCAAATTTCATCAGGTCGCCACGCTTGGTCTTCACAAATTTCTCACAGACAAAATCCCCCACAACGCGGACTATTTTCCCTTCATGCAGATAAAGCTCTCTAGCTGGCATATCGCCCCGGTAATCGCTTTTGGTAAGATCGAAAAGCGTCCCGGTAACGCAAAACCCAATCAGCTCCATCTCGTCGTAATAGTCCTCCAGGATATCTTCTTCTAAGGGTGGCAGTATAGGCTTGCGACTCTCAGTCTCAAAGAGCGCCATACCCGTTGCAACAGGCTTATGCTTGCTCATCATCAGATGCGAAGCCCACAGCAATTGCTTTTTTCCCGTCCCCGTAAAGCGCAAGGCTCCAACACGGATCAAGATAACAACCTGCTCAATACCCGTCTGTGTGCGCTTAACAAAATTTTCCAGACTCGTATAGGTGCCATTCGCTTCGCGCTCTTCGATAATGCGATGGGCCAGTTTACCCTCCAAATTGAGCAGGCAGTCAAAACCCAGATAAATATCCTTACCCTGAATGGAGGTGTTAAAGACCGACTGGTTGACACAGGGCAGACAGATATTGCCGCCTGAAATTCGCGCCTCATTGATATAGACTTTACGATTGTAAAACCCACCATAATTGTTGAGTACCGCAACCATAAACTCCAAAGGATAATAGGTCTTCAGGAAAAGACTCTGATAACTCTCTACGGCAAAGGATGCGGAATGCGCCTTGTTAAAGGAATAGCCCGCAAAGCTTTCCATCTGCCGCCAGATCTCGCGGCTCGTCTTTTCGGGGTATCCCTTGGCCTTGCAGTTGGAAAAGAATTTATCCTCGATTTCGATCAGGTGGTCTTTGCTCCGGTATTTGCCCGACATCATGCGCCGCAGCACATCGGCATCGGCCATATCGAGTCCACCGTAGGCATTGGCGATCTTCATCACATCTTCCTGATAGACCATCACGCCATAGGTCTCTTCGAGCTGTTCCTTAAACACGGGGTGCGGATAGACGACCGTCGTGGGGTCGTGATGCCGGCGGATATATTCGCCCATCATACCCGAACTGGCCACACCAGGCCGAATAATGGAGGACGCTGCCACCAACGTCAGGTAATCATCGCAACGCAGTTTGGTGAGCAGCTGCCGCATGGCCGGGCTCTCGATATAAAAACAGCCGATGGTATTGGCTGATTTTAATTGCGTCGCAATATGGGCATCCTGAAAAAAACGCTTGGGGTTGTCGGTATCGATCACCACACCCAAGTTTTCCCGCACAATGGTCCGGCAATCTTTGATATGGCCGATACCTCGCTGGGAAAGGATATCGAACTTTTCAAAACCGATATCTTCGGCCACATACATATCAAACTGCATGGTCGGCAATCCCTTGGGCGGATTGTCCATCGCTGAATAACAGGTGAGCGGTTCCTCCGAAATGAGCACGCCGCTGGCATGGATGGTGCGTTGATTGGGAAAATCGGCCATGCGGTTGTAAACGCTCA
The DNA here is from genome assembly GCF_002421245.1 of Sphingobacterium sp. UBA5639. Taxonomy (NCBI): domain Bacteria; kingdom Pseudomonadati; phylum Bacteroidota; class Sphingobacteriia; order Sphingobacteriales; family Sphingobacteriaceae; genus Sphingobacterium; species Sphingobacterium sp. UBA5639. The sequence continues at coordinate 2,321 of NZ_DIJR01000016.1, read as the reverse complement.
GAATTGTATTAGTCACCTCATTTTTGTTGAGCATATGATCGGGCTCATGCACCAGGCGGTCGATCTCGGCCTTGGGTAGCCCATATACCTTACCCAGCTCGCGCAGGATGCTGCGGGAGCGAAAGGTGCTCATGGCGCCCATCAGGGCTGTATGTCCTGTCTGATAACGGTTGAAAATATAGTCGTACATCTCGTCGCGTTCATTCCAACTAAAATCTATATCAAAATCAGGCGGACTCTTGCGCTTGGGATTGAGAAAACGCTCAAAGGGAAGTTTAAGTGCAATGGGGTCAACATCGGTGATCCCCAAGCAATAAGCAACAGCAGAATTGGCCCCCGATCCACGGCCTACATAGTGAAAATTGCGCCCACGTGCGTAGCGGCAGATATCGTCGGTAATGAGAAAATAACTGGAGAAACGCAGGTTTTCGATAATCTCGAGCTCGCGCTGGATGCGTTCGGTTGCCACCCGGTCGTTACGACCATAGCGTCTGGAAAAGCCATCCATGCAGTACTTGTACAGGAGCTGCTTATCGTTGTAGCGATTACCGGTAAAGGTTGCTTTATTTTTAACACTGGTGAAATCGAAACTGAAAGAACACTGGCCCAGTATACGGTTGGTGTTGGCCAGCAATTGGGGCAAGTCGGCAAATAAGCGCATAAGCTTGACCCGAGGGATAAATACCTCGTCCTCGGCAGCGATCTGCCCTTTGTTAAGCTGCGAAATTAACAAGTTGTTATCAATCGCCCTTAATTGCCGATGTAAGGTGTAGTCGGTTTTGCGGAAACTGACGGGTGCGATTATCACACAGCGATCAAGTACCTTGTGGTCCATCAGCTGGGCGCGGGTCCGCTCACTGGGTCGAACGCCGATGTATTCGAAGTCCCGCAATGGAAAGGCATTGAGCCTGCTAAAGGGATAGATGACAAAGACCTCCTCAAATTCGGGCGCACGCTCCGGTATAGCACGGTTTTCCATATTGAGCTTAGTTCGATACTCATTGATCTCACGGAAGCCACGCTCATTTTTCGCAATGGCTACAAAAAAAAGCTGATCGTCGTTGCGGAACTCCATCCCTGCGAGTAGGTTCAGTCCGGCTGCGCGCCCCAGTTTGATAAAATCCAGTGATCCCGAACTGTTGTTGATATCGGTAAGCACGGCGGTATCATAACCGCCAGCAAGCATGCCCGACACGAGATCCTGCAGGCTGAGGGTACCAAAACGTAGGCTATAATAGCTATGTAGATTTAAGAGCATGCTCCCCTCCTTTCTCCGGCAGCGGCGCACAGATGGCCTTCATCAGAAATTCGGCCCCATAGCGTTTTCGGATCTTGTCCATGGCTTGCATGAGGTTAACCTCCTCGGCGCTATCGTCAAAGAGATCGGTCTGGTAAGAACCGTATATCAGGCCTGAGAACTTGATCCCAATAAGCCGTATCAGCATCCTGCGGCTATAGAGTTTTTTGAATAGCGAAAGCACCACATCGGTAAGCTTTCGATCCGAATTGGTATAGCCAATCTGCAACTGCTGCGTATGGGTATCGAAGTTGCTGTAACGGATCTTGAGAGTGACGCAGCTGGTTAGTTTCTGCTCTTTGCGCAGATCGAAAGCGAGTGTATCGACCATGCTGATCAGCGTGCGACGTAGTACATCCATATCGATGGTATCCTGCTGAAAGGTATTTTCTTTGGACATGGACTTTTGCTCCCGAAAAGGCAACACCAGGGAATCATCAAGCCCATTGGCTTTGCGCCAGATGTTGATCCCATTTTCCCCGAGGACCTTCTGCATGGTGAACACCTCCATTTGCTGTAGGGTTCCGATCTTGGAAATCCCCATATTTCGGAGCAAGGTAAAGGACTTCTCGCCTACCATGGGAATCTTGCGGATGGATAGCGGTGCGAGGAAACCTTTTTCGGTACCATTTTGTACCTGCTTTTCGCCACAGGGTTTGGCCGTACCGGTGGCGATCTTAGAGACGGTTTTGTTGACCGAAAGACCAAAGCTAATGGGTAATCCAGTCTCTCGGATAATACGCTGGCGGAGCTCCTGGGTCCATTTCCAACAACCAAAAAAGCGGTCCATACCGGAGACATCGAGATAATGTTCGTCTATACTGGCTTTTTCGACAATAGGCGTTTCTTCTTCGATAATCTGTGTAACGATACCGGAATAGTGGCTGTATCGATCGTGATCGCCCCGGACTACAACGGCTTCGGGACACATGCGTAGTGCCAGCCGCATCGGCATAGCGGAATGCACGCCAAACTTACGGGCTTCATAGGAACAAGACGCAACTACCCCGCGGTCACTACTTCC
>NZ_DIJR01000033.1:0-45175 GCF_002421245.1 Sphingobacterium sp. UBA5639 | reverse complement strand
TCAATATGCTCCAGTATATCCAACTCTCCCTGAGATTTCCTGAAAACATAATGAGCAAGACCATTTTTGTTGTAAAGATGATAATCTTTCATGCCCATGCTTTTATCATGCACGGTAATTTGAGCGTACATTACCCGATTTCGGCAAAAGATTTCTAGCGGTTTCATTACACAATATTACTAATATTATTAGCAACATTGTATACCGTACAGATATTTAGGGTTTCCCATTTTTTATATGTAATCGGATGTATTAAGCCTATCCTAGCCCGATAATAGCATTATGGGAAACCTTAGTCTATATTAAGATTGGAATTGACGTAAGCCGTCGCTACGCGGACAGCTTACCATAAGCGACTTGGTTAAACAGCTCCACTTTCGTATCTTCGATACGGCTACGTTACTTCGCAAAGTCGCCGCTCTACATATACAATGCTAAAAACTACCGTACATACATTCAACGACCTTGACAAATGGTTGTCCGACAACTTCTATTTTGAAGACGGACACGTTTTGGCAATAAAAGAAAATCCGCTTGAAATTATTGTTGGTTATAATGTGAAAGCAAATTATAAGGCAAATTCAGAAAGACACATCTTGCCTTTCAAAATTATTCCATCAAAAATTTATGAATGGACTTTTGACATAGATGTAACAAATGTTGGTGACGACAATTACATTGAATATATTGAAGCATGGGAAGTTGAAAATGGAATTTGCTTAGAGTTCGCTACACCTGCGATTTTTCGACTTGTTACAAACAGCCTTGAAATTGAAGAACAAGAACTAATAAAAACAACATTTAAGCCTTGGACAAGTGAGAAGGAAATATATTTGACCGCTGACCTTTCTGAAGTTCCGAGACCTTTATTTTGGAAAGAAAAATTAAGCAAATACGGACACGACATTCTGTTTCGTTATTATTCAGGTGAAGAAAGACAACCAGAGCAAGTTCCTTATCCAGACTATCAAGGTTACTATATACAACTTGCGGACAGAATTAGCTCGACACAAGAAGGTATTTTTCTCAAGCATATTAAAGTAGAAAACGGAAAATTTAGTTTGAATTTTGAAAACAAGGACGATAAATTGAAAAATGTTTGGAACGACTTAACAGCAATTCTTGCAGAATTTCCTAATGCTCAAATCAAAAGCGGAAATTGCGAGTTTACCGGGACAAAATGGAAACAATATTTAGCGGACAAACTATTACCGACAACAGAATAACAGGAAGCACAGCATATAACGGGAGACTGTAACATAAACTGTGTCAACCAATTTAATCGGCTCGTGCCATTCATCTATTGGTGGAGCAGTCATCCAAAATAAAGAAACTTAGAGTTTTTCGACCTCTTCGACAGAAAGCCCTGTGCCCTTAGCAATATCAGCTATAGGTAGCCCCATTTCCTTAAATGCTTTAGCAGTCTCAAGAGCTTTTTTACGCTCTCCTTCTGCTAGTCCTTTGGCTTTACCTTCTGCTAGACCTTTGGCTTTACCTTCTGCTAGACCTTTAGCTTTACCTTCTGCTAGGCCTTTAGCGTGACCTAAAGATTCTCCGGATTTCTTGGCCGAATTAAATACGCTCTCAGCATCACGCTTATGTTTTAAACTTGCTTCGTATGACATTAGCTCCTCCTCCGTTAGTTTACCTATCTCTCCTATCTCAAAGATAAGACCAAATATTCTTTTATCCAAAAATGTTGGCAATCTATCCATGGTACTCAAGTGTTTAAGTAAGTACAACCACTGATCCATAACTGTCTTTAGTTCTTCTGGCTGTTTATTAAATAATGGAAGCGAAATCATTTTATATCCCAATTTATCATAGAATATTTCTTTGGTCAATTTGTCACACAGCGCAACATCATAGAAATAAGGCCGCTCTGTGACACGAGATATACCGGTACTACCATTTCTATCCATGTGAAACTCCAAAATACCAATAAAGTAAACCTCCGGTAGGTAATAATCACTACCCTTCTTACCTCGCGCTAATTGTTTATTGATGAGACGTGAGGTATAGTACACTGCACGGTCCTTAAAAAATTCTTGAAAGAGCTGCTGCATCTCAATGATGAAAACCTCACCATCGCTGCCGATACAATGTAAATCAAATACAACACGACGCATTCCCTCATAATCACCATCATGTTCTACAGGCTTATATCTTAGATCCGAAATTATCTTCTCTCCCTGAAACAGACTATTGAGAAACTCAATCAGTAAGATTTTGTTGTCCTCCCTACCAAAGTAAAATTTCCAACCGAAATCGGTACGTGGATCTACATACCTACCCAAATGTTTTTTTGATCTAGCCATAATATTTATTAATTGATTATCAGACAAATATATAACAATAAATTGATTATTGCTAACATATTTAGTAAAAAAACAAGTAAATTATATGGATAGTCAATCACATGAGCTGAAAAATTACAGACAGACTATTCTTTATCAAATTTTATGAGTTATTTAGTATGTAATAAATTAGCACAATAACCTAGTAAATAATATCGATTATGTATAAATTACTTTTAATCACTTTTCTTAGCGTTTGATAGTGAATTATATTAGACTAAAGTAGCCCTTTGCTAAGCGCTAATCTCCAGCAAAGCTGTTTAGGTTTTTTTCCAATCTCCATTATTATTTAGACGATCAGATATATGTTGATTTAGCATTAACTTTTTTTCTTATTTTTGAAATTATTGCAGATTTGCGAGGTGGAAAGTTAAAAATGAAGGAATTATTTCAAACGTTCAAACCAAAAAATCCTATAGTCAAAAAGTATGTTGATTATTACTATTTGGACATTAAACCAAATAATGTGATCAATAAATTCCTATGTTTCCCCCATTTTAATAATACAATTTCAATTTATAGATATCATGTGAGATTGGAAAATGGAGAAATAAAATTTGATGATAACGCAAACCCATTTCAGATTTTCACCCCTATTCGGCAAAAAGTACTTAATGTAAAACAATCTGGAACAGTTTACAGAATCGTCATTGTATTTCATCCTTTAGGTATCCAGCAATTTTACGAAAATTTAAATTTTGCAGATTATATAACAGATTACGAGTTTTTCAGTCCAGAAGAACTAAAAGAAATCTTTTCTACAACTCAAACAAAACATATTTCAGATTTTTTAGACAACGCTTTATTACATCGTTTTAAAAAATTTGAGAGCCCAATTTTAGAACAAGCAATTCAATATATTTTCAGTAATGACGAGAAAATATCTGTCACAGAACTTTCAACTTACATTGGAATCAGCAGACAACATTTAAACAGATTATTTCAATTTCATTTGGGAGTTTCCATAAAAAAATTTTACGAAATAGTTCTTTTTAGGCAGTCCGTCAACAAGAAACTTTTTGAGAACCCTGAAAGTAGCTTCACTGAAATTGCTTATGAGTTTAATTTCAGCGACCAATCTCATCTTAATAAAATCTATAAAAATCTGGTTGATAATTCACCTAGAAACTTTTTTAGCAAAGGAACTATTTTAGGAAAAGAAGATACTTTTTGGCATCTGGATCCTTAACGAGTAAAGTTCCATTTTTACAAGTTCGAGTAAAGTTCCATTTTTACAAGTTTCCGAAATAGTTTGTCTGTAGATTTGCCTGATTAAATTTTGATTTATGAGATATTGTATTGTTTTATTTTTAGTTCTGTTAAGTTTATTTGCCCAAGCACAGGAAAATTATTCAACTTTGATTCGAAAAGCGGTCGAAAACAAAAAAAAAGCAAAAGATTCAATTGCGTATCTGCATGCATTAGGATTATACGAGGATGCATTTGCGCGCTTTCCGGATAGTATAGATCAATTTAGCCGCTATAACGCTTCAATCTTAGCCTATAAATTGAATAATAAAGATAAAGCATTTACCTATTTATCTGCGCTGGCAAAGAAGGAAACCGACTGGAAAACTTATCCCGCTTGGAATTATATCATTAGAGATTATGCTTCGGAAGAATATAAAGATCTAATAGGTGACCCAAGATGGCAAATTTTGAAAAGTGATGCTATTAAAAATAAAGATCGTTTTTACATCCAATTAAAAGTAAAGGAAGATGAATTTTTCAGCATAGAGCCAACTAACCTAGATAAATTTCAGGATGAAAAATCTCTTTATGAGAAAATAAAAAACTTTAATCCCTACAAAGCGAAAAAGAATCAGGATTATTCTATTTCATTCAAAATAAACGATTCAACCAAAACTTCGTTTTTTATTCATTTACCAAAAAATTACAATCCTCATAAGAAGTATCCCCTGCTTTTCTTTCTTCATGGTGCAGTAAGAAGTAATGCGTTGATTGATTATCAGTTTGCAGATTGGAATTTAGGTGGTTGGAATAGATATTACACAAAATATGCAGAGCAAAATGATGTCATTTTAGTTTTTCCAAAAGGGAGCAGGCAATACAATTGGATGACATCAAATGAGGGCTTTTTTATGATTCCCGAAATGCTTGAAAGTATCAAGAAAGCAGTCAACGTTGATGACAATAAAGTTTTCATTTCGGGACATTCTAACGGAGGAACGGGGTCGTTTTCATATCTGATGAAACAACCTACACAATTTGCAGGTTTTTACGGATTTAACACTTATCCAAAAATATTTACGGGTGGTACTTTCGTTGAAAATATTAAAAACCGTTCATTTATCAATTTTTCAACAGATGAGGATTATTATTATCCACCAAACGCAAATGATGATTTAACAAAATTAATGAACGGAATAAATGCCGATTACAAAGATTATCGCTACAATGGATTTCCGCATTGGTTTCCACAATTTGACGAATCTGAACCAGCTTATCAGATTCTTTTTAACGACCTAATAAGCCGGAAGAGAAATCCTTTTTCGAAAGAAATATCTTGGGAATTTGATGATGAAAAATACGGAAATATTGATTGGTTTTCTGATATAAAACTAGATACCCTAAGCCGAAAATCAAATTGGCACAAAGAGTTAAATTTCAAAATCAACCAATGGTTGAAATACGACAAAAACGATAGCTTAGTTGTGCAGGAGGTTAATAAAAAAGCTTTTGATTTTCCAAGAAAATCAGGAAAAATAAAAGCTGAATATCAAAACAACATTTTCAGAATTAAAACTTCATCTATTAAATCATTTTCAATCAATATTTCGCCTGAAATGGTCAATCTGAAGAAGAAAGTAAAGGTTTACGTAAATGGTAAATTGTATTTCAATGGAAAAGTAAAGTACAATCGTGAATATATGTTGCAGAACTTTGAAAACAACCAAGACCGAGAACAAATTTGGATAAATCGTATTAACCTTAATATATCCTAAAATATGTACGCGTCCTTTTCATCAAAAGGTTGTTAAAAAGAATATATACAGCTCTTAATTTCAAGATGATGACGCATTGTTAAGGCTACGGTATGGGTTCGAAAGAAGAGTTGGTTACGCGGAAGAACAGTCGATTCGTTCGGCAGTTTTAACAAATTAAAAAAAAGGCCTCCTGAAATGCAGGTCTAAATCAATGCACAGCTTGGAGCGAATCTTGCGAGAGGAGCCAATATGGTAGGAACTAATCCTGGGACTGGAGTGAAGAACTGGGATACTAATTGTAAATAAATTCAGATGCGAAAGGAACAAATAACAGAGCAGTTAAAAGAGTATTATCCGGAGGGTGTTACCCTCGACGATATCATGGCTTATTCCGCTTCAGAAGCTTACAATAACCGGAAACAATGTATTGAATCAGCCTGGTCAGACCGCGGGCAATGGGAACAATTAAAAGAGTCCCTTACCGACCTGTCTGCTGAAATCTGGGACTATTCCTTCTTAGGGGGAAGCCCTTCATATCACTTTTCCTTCCCCCTTGAGCAGAATGAAGACATCTTATACTCTTTATTTGTTAGTGTTATTTTACCCTATTTTGCGATCAGGATAATGCGCCTCCCCGATCGGAAAAAATCATTTACCCCAGTATGCGATACTGATTTTCAGGTATTTGAAAAGCTGACAAAGAAAGTACAACATGTTTTCCCCGAGCATCTGATAATTAAAGACGATAGGTTGCTACAAACAAAGGTTGATATCTTCGAGGCAGATGGGGAAAATCCTCCATCAATACAGCACCTTTTATTCTCGACGATAGAAACATAGTTACAGCAGCACTATTCCGCAGTATTTAGGAAGCCTTAAGATCCTCCCAGACTCGAGGTTTTTTTATTCCTTTTATATCGTTTTTCATCGCATATCGTCCTTTATCCACTTTAATTCCCCGCGTTGGATCAGGACTATATACTTTTGCACGTGGTCATCGGTCAATAAGCAATTGTCATCTAGGTCGTAATTGAACTGCTTAGTGAAGGTGTCATACTGAATACTTCCTACATAAGCATTATTGAGATAAATAGGCCAAAGGCTGTATTTCTTGGCCGGAACTTCCACTACATGGCGTTTTCCATGATGATAAAACAACTCAGGCACATCCGTGTCAAAGCGAAGTATAAGAGCGTCAATGCACGCTTCCTTGATGTCATCGGCAAGTACACCGAATGCCAATTGCCACACGCCCTGAGATTTCCTGAAAACATAAAAAGCAAGACCATTTTTGTTGTAAAGATGATAATCTTTCATGCCCATGCTTTTATCATGCACGGTAATTTGAGCGTACATTACCCGATTTCGGGAATCCGTAGCCAATTTATTTATTCGGTAGCTTTAATGAGACAAACAAATTAAGCAATAAAAGCTCCTCTCGTTAACCACCAAAGGAGGCAATCTTAGCCAAATATGTTCATACGTATAAAGCTCACAAGATTGGACAGATTCCTATACCGGTCTATCAAGGATAGAAACTGACTGAAAACACTATCCGCCACTTTTTTATACGAATTATCTCATCGTTTTGGACGTTTCCTCTGTTCCAACTTTGCTTAGAAGATATTGAAATTAGACCTGATATTTTAGCTGATACAATGGTGATTACTGTTTTTATAGCAGAAGAACTTCCAATGGATATAACTGCCAACGGAAATGAATGGCTTTTGCGAGAATATAAAAAATCAGACAAATTAATAATTAAAGAATTAAACAATCCTGATTCAGGACTAAAACCATTTCCCCTAAAACCTTCAAAAATAGAAGAAGATTATCCTGTGTGGGATGGAGGTGGTTTAACAAGTGAAATGGAAGATGAAATATTAAAACTTGAAAATTCGGGAGTAATTGAAGGTTATTATGATACAGCTGACAATCAATATGGACACAAACTTGGAGGTTACCCAAGCTTTTGTCAACCGGGTGTTTATTTTGGTAACGACTTTGAATTTGTATTTCAAATTGCATCCGACGACAAAGCAAATTTGAATATAGTTGATAGCGGAACGATGTATTTTGCTAAAAATGCGAAAACAGAAGAATGGAATTTCTACTGTGCCTTTTATTAAAAAAACAGCAGATAACATCCATTTGGCAAAATCTAGTAACTTTATAAAAGCCCGCAATATTTTATTTTTGCAGCATTGACATTCGAGATATCGAATTCTTTGGTAACTGTACTCTATTTTTGGCTCGACTCCCCTGCACTAGCCATACAACGTGTAAAGAAAAGAGTAGAAAACGGAGGACACAATATTCCATCTGATGTGATAGAAAGACGTTATCATCGTGGTTTAGAAAATTTGTTTAACATTTATATTCCAATATGTGATCGCTGGTTGGTTTTTGATAACATGGATTTAATCCCCGGAATTATTGCTCAGGGTGATAAATTTGGAGAATTCGTTTCAAATAGCGAAATTTGGTCAACACTAAAATCGAAATACTATAATGAACGATAAGGTAAATATTGAAAATATTAATCTTGCTGAACGAATTCGTTTAGGAGTGCAAAAGGCTTTACGAAAACTAGCCGAAGAAAGTGCAGCAAAGGGTGAGAGTTTGGTGGTAAAAGTTGACGGAAAAATACAAGAAGTACCTGCAAAGGAACTACTTATGAATTTACCAAAATAGTTTCTTCTGTAAACTATTTAACTAGGCCCCCGGCTATACGCCAAAAAATCTTTAATTCCTTAACGCGTATATTTATTATCTGGAGTTTCTCTTCTGTCTCTTGATTAAAATAGCCTTACCACTGCATATAAATATCTGATATATCATACCGAGTGGCTTCATGCTTCACTGCTTTTAGATAGACCATCTATTCCTTGGCAAAAATTCCAGTCGGACTTTGACTTCGCCTGCATGTACCCCGAAATCTAAAGCGCTATTCCGTCCCTGTGGTAAATCGATAAAGTTTTCAATGCACCACCATGCTTCGTAATTTGGGGCTAGCGGTATCTCCATAAAAATTCCGATAGCCAGATTCCTCATTTAATGGCGCATCCACTAAATTATAACAAGTGACTTGGCAAAACAGCTCCACTTTCGTATCTTCGATACAGCTACGACAAGTCGCCGCGCCAGTTACCTACAAGCATAACACGACACATCAAGAAAACACAATTGCATTTATGACACCTACGGAAAAACTAACTTCCATTTCGACCGAACAATATATTTAAGAAGATGGCGACGAATATAAAGTAGAATTAAAAGAAGGTTTGACAAATCAACAAATTGACGAATTAGCCAAAGATTGCCAACAGGACAAATTCCGCCAGAGATAAGAGAATTACTAAAATTTGCTAGCGCCTTTGAATTTTTTGGAATTGAAGAAATCACATTTGACGGAGTAGGTCAATTCGGATTTGAAGAGTTTTTTAATAATTCAGTTCAACTAGCAGGAGATGGGCATACATGCTCAACACGTGTCCCTCAAGCTGTTCAGTGATAATTAATTGTCTGTTAGGTACTACTTTAGGCTCGAACCTTACCGATCTATCCCGGCCTGTCTCCAGCTCAAAAGTTCCGGTATTGAGACCTCGGACTGTCTTTTTTGTCTTGCCATTTCGACGATTGCTATTGCCCGAAGCTTTCTTTTCGTTCAAGTGGTTTTCCAGTTGCATACCCAATTTTCATATTTAGTTACATTAAACTCATGTGATATAAATTCATGAAACTTTGTTTATTGATACAAGTTTTTGATACAACATCTTTTAAAATTAATCATGCTAATTAAGGATATCGAATAATCTCAATAAACCTCCGTTTTAATGTCTGAGAGGTTACAAATATGTATTGCTTGACGATAGTTTAGGTTAGATCTTTTCCACATTTTTAACATACTAAACCAAGCCTATGTTAGAACGTTTAATCAACAACAATGGTAAGATAGCGAAGAATTTGATAAAGAATCTTGGGGTGAATTAAAAAGGGTCCATACAATAGCGTTATTTTAGGCATTTTGATGCAGGGATTCTAACATTCTATTACAGTAAGTTAAGATGGTTTTATTGATATCCCCAAAGGCTACGTTATAACGGTAGTTGATCTTTTTTCATAAGTTTTTGAACCAAATAAAAAATCCTAAAAAACTTAAATGAGCTACATTTGTTATAAAAATGTGTAATTTAAAAAAGATAAACATATATGAAAAAATTAGGATTATTAGTTCGACTAGAAGCAAAAGCTGGAAAAGAAAAAAACGTTGAAGAGTTTATTACAAGTGCGTTGCCACTTGCTAATGAAGAAGTCGGCACTATTACTTGGTATGCGTTTCGTATTGACTCTTCTACATTTGGCATTTATGACACATTTTCAGATGAAGAAGGCAGACAAGCACATCTTGGTGGTAAGATAGCAAAGGCGCTTATGGAAAATGCACCAGAATTGTTAGCTAATCCGCCATCTATTGAGAAATTGGACGTTTTAGCCGCTAAATAAACATACCATAATTATTCTAAAATGGAAGTCTGTCAAAGTTCTGTAAATGAATTTGGACAGGCTTCCTTTGTTTACAAAACAGGTTAATGTTCTATCTGCTGTGCTTAGTCTCAATATTTCTTTTCCCTAAAAAGTTTTGAAAACAGGTCCCTATCTGCTTGATTAATGTCTATTGCATCTGTAACCGTTTTTAATAATATATTTATCATAATAGCGACGTATTGGTTCTTTAAAGATCGTAAAAAATTTTATGCCAGGATCAGAAAGTCAAAGGGTGATCGGGATAGCTGGTGTCCTATAACTTAAAGGAAAGCTTGCCGAAGAAAATGCTGCAAAGGATGAGAGTTGATGGTAAAAATTGACAAAAAAACAATAAGCCCCTACAAAGGAGCCACTTATGAAGTGGCCAAAATAGTTCCTTTATTTCGACACTTATAACTTATTCTCAGATTTGGACTTATCTGGAAATTTTATTCGTTGAGGTCGGCCAGGGATCTCGATACGGAATCGGTAGAGATTATTCTCACCGCAGCTACTGGGATAACGCTTCGGTTTCAAAAACGAAACAGGACAATAAATACAGACGACTATTATTGCCGCTACAAATTCAGGCACAATAATACCAAGATAAAATCTATCATATATATCTAGTGGTCATTGATATCGAAATATCCAAAGAAGAAGAAAAATCAATTTTAGCTATTTAAAATATACGTTATATTTATTCGAATATAGCCCCGCTAAAGCAAATGACAGAAACAGAAAAATATCTTGCTGACTTTAAAACAGCTGTTACAAGCGTATATCCCATTTCGGATAAGGCATTTGATTTATTGGCTGAAACGGCCTACATTCAGCAGTTTAAGAAAAATGAAGTTTTACTTAGGGAAGGGCGTGTCGCCAATGACATTTTCTTTGTCTGTAAAGGAGCCTTAAACTCTTATTTTATTGATGAAAAAGGAGCTATCTGGAATAAATGGATTTATTTGGAGAGGGATTTTGCGAGCACAAGATTTTCGGCAATCATAAAAACGCCCAACGATTTTAAACTGCAAGCTATTGAAAACACTACTGTGGTATGTATGCCTTATTATCAAACAAGAGCAGCTATCAATCAAAATGATGAACTAAAAAACCTTTACATTGCCTATTTGGAGAAAAAATGGATCGTCATTAATGAAGAAAGAGAAATTTCTTTACTGACCGAAAGTGCAACCACAAGATATCTCAAATTGCTGGCGGCACATCCGGGAATTGACAGCAGAATTCCACTACAATATATTGCTTCGCACCTGAGCATTACCCCAACACAGTTGAGCCGAATACGTAAAGGGCTAACCAAATAAAAAAATCATTACGCTCAACCTATATAGAGTGCGTTTTCGAAATCACACTTTATTTTTGCTTATTATCAAACAATAATAAAGGATACTATTAAACTCTTTGAAATAGAACGCATCGTACTATTAATTGAAGTTTGGAATAGGAGACCGTAATAATTAACAATTGAAATTAAATTATGCAAACAATTTCCAAAACACTAAAAATATTTCTAACCGCACTTATTCTTTCCAATATCGTACTGATGGCTTGTGTGGTCTACTTTTTTCTGAACAACAAGCACAGTTTAAGTGCTGAAAGAATAGATATCAAGGACAGATCTGGAAATAATCGTGTCGTTATTGCAAACACAGATAACATTCCGCAACCTATTATCAAAGGGAAAACATATAAAAGGGCTTACGCTCCCGCGGGCCTGATTTTCTATGATAAAAATGGAGACGAAAGAGGTGGTTTGGCAATTACCGATAATGAAGAGACTAACCTGAATGCACTTGCATTTGATTATCAGAATGCCGATGCCATTGGTATCCTGGCACAGGATAATAAACACGACAATTATTTCAGGGCTGGTCTATTGATTAATGATAAAGATCTATCCGGTAAGCCGGGGCATAATATTAACCGGATAAACCTACTAACAGAGAATGGGAACGCTTCTTTGGTGATGAAAGATAACAATGAGATACCGAGAATTATTTTAAAGGTGGACAGTCTGGGTAACCCTTCTATCGAAATGTTGGACGATAAGGGAAAAGTGAAATGGAAACAATAAGCTATAATCGAGAACTGTGCTGTCATTGATAAAATCACTATCTCCGCTTAAGCGATCGAAGCATAAACCGAAAAACGAAAAAGCAACCTATATCAGTAATCTCATTCGACAGCAGTTTGATATTGTATCGCATGGAACCCTAACAGATTTATCCGTTTGGATGGACACGGACAAGACCAGTAAAGATCATTGCTAATTTGTAAAAAAAAGCTTACTCGTCGCCCCGCTGTCCGTAAATGGTTGGATCGGGGTACTTATATGGATGATGTAGCACCATTTGATCAATTATGTTTAAATTCACGTTACAATGATAACTTGCTACGGCCCATGATCAATATACTCTATACCTTTCATGCTTTTTCAGCGGGTGCATTTCTGTTGCTCGGCACCTTAATCGTTATGGGTGTCAACCACAGTTGTTCCCACGCAGACCGGTGGCTTGGGACTTGGTATTATTTGATGGCATGCTTATTTACCCAGCTTTTTCTGGAAGGTTTTCATATCGAGAGCAATGGATTGATCCATACGCTGGAACTCCCGCGATGGGCAACACTCCCCTGCTTCTATCTGGCCGTTCACTACATGGTCAAACCAACAGCAACAATTCGGTATTGGGGACTACATTTTGTTCCATTCCTCGCTTTCGTTTTCTTCTCGATCATCTATTTAATACCCGGACTTTTTAATAAACACATCCATCCTCCTCAATTACCGCAATGGATCATCTTTGCTATCAAATATTTCTTTTTTGCACAATGTATCTTTTATTGGATTGCCTGTTATAGGCTCTTCAAAATACACCAGAAAAACATTCGCCAACTATCTTCCTATACGGAAAAGATAAACATGGCCTGGTTGAAGTATCTATTGATCGCGCTCTTATTGATGATTGTTGCCCGCCTGCTGGCTATGGTATATATAGTTTTTAGTGCTGTCGCCCCAATTTTATATTTTATGGGCACTGTGGCACTTGCCTACGCAACGTTAACACAACGGTCAATTTACACAATTGAGTCTACAGAAAACCTCATCAACGAAGCGGAGCATAAAAAGGTTAAAGCCGAAGAGCGGCTGACAGCAAAACAAGTAGACGCATTAAAAGAAAAACTAGTACAGAAAACAGCAGCTGAAAAGCTATATCTCGACCCGGCTTTGATACTATCATCCCTCGCGGAGCATATCGGAATCAATCCGCATGATCTGTCGTACATCATAAACAATGGGCTGGAAAAAAATTTTTACCAGTTTATCAACGGGCTTCGAACGGAGGAAGCGAAAATACTTTTATTATCCGAAGAGGCCAAGCTACTTGATATGTTTGGAATCGCAATAAGGGCAGGTTTCAATTCAAGAACAACCTTTTATGCCAGCTTCAAAAAAGCAACAGGCATTACGCCGACAGAATATATGAAAGTCAATAGTAAACAATCAAACTAACCCGACGCAATGAAGTTTGTTCGATTGCATCCATTCGGACGGTTAGCCTATCAAAAAGACCTACTCTTGTATCAAATCAACAAAAGAAATTATGATACAATACACCAAACCAAGCGGGTACTCGAGAGCGATCCGCCAATTTTCCAAAGCAACATATGGTCTTCTGGTGGGAGCATGTTGTCTTTTTGCTTCGATTGATACATTTGCCCAGTCCGCCTCTAAAGATAGCCCCCAGCAACAACAGTTGGTTCCGCTAAAATCATTTCAAGGTTACTACCAGCTACCCAATAAAGTAGCTTTCATTGCTTTCGAGGAGCAAGATAACAACCTGTATGCGACACAGCTGTGGGATCAGAAAAAAAGATATCAGCTGGTCCGTAAAGATGATACGCATTTTGAATCCAAAAATGAAGGCTACGCCATAGAATTTTTAAAGGATGATTCCGGCGATTTTAGCCAAACCAAGATACTGGGTAGGATTTTATGTGAGCGCGTGCCATTTGACCCCACTAAAATCGCGAGTTTAACCGCATCTCAACTGAAACAACTTGCCGGAACTTACCTCAAGGTAAATGATAACAACTTTAAGATTCAAATAGATCCCTCCTCAACAGGCCTAACGCTTACGCAATCGTGGGATAACAAAACAATTTCATTTACCCCACGATCGGAATTTTTCTTTCTAAATGATGATGGTACCTTCCCATTGACATTTTCTGTTGCCAATGGAAAGGTGGAGCAAATGCAGTGTTTCGAAAATGATGTCTGGCTAAAGACGGACCAATAATCCTATTCAAGAAAAATAATATGAACAGATCTATTGTCTGCTTATTCCTTCTGCTAATAGGTACCTTTGGGTTAAGTGCCCAACAGGTGGCGGATGAAAAGTTTCATTATCCCATCACCGATCCGCTGGTGCGGATCGGTGATGGACCGCTACTCCTATTTGACGAGGCACACAACAATCCGGTTACTTTGAGAGGAGCCTACGCTCCTTTTTCAGATCTTCTGCAAGCTGATGGATATCGCCTCCGAAGTGCCAAAGAAAAAATCTCTTACGATCAATTAAAGGAAGTGAAAATTTATATCAGCATAAATGCCTTATATAATCCAGAAAACTGGAAATTACCCACCTATTCAGCCTTTACCGATCAGGAGATAGAAACACTCAGTCAATGGGTATTTGATGGCGGAAGCCTATTTCTAGTGACCGACCACATGCCTTGTGCCGGATCTGTACAAACGCTTGGTGCGGCATTTGGGATTCATATCGTGAACGGTTTTGCCTTACCTAAGAATGGACGTCCCGAGATCTTTTCAAAGGATAGAGGCACACTGTTATCCAATGAAATAACCACTGGATCAGGTAAGGAAATAGACAGTATCATGTGCTGGGGTGGAACAGGCTTTATCATACCAACGAAGGCACATATTATTTCTTTATTAAATGAAGAATATGACATCTACCTACCCAATGATGCGAATCAGATAAAAAGACCTATTCCAGACAATATTCCCCGATTGTCGGGCAAAAGGTTTGCAAACGGCGCTTACCTGCAATTTGGGAAAGGGAGAATTGTGGTATTCGGAGATGGTGCTCCTTTTTCGGCACAACTCCATGGCATCAAAAGTGAAAAAAGAGGAATGAACCACCCGGCCGCAAAACAGAATGCCCAATTTTTGCTCAATATAGTTCATTGGCTTGACCAATGACCTGATTTGGCTAGTCTAATGCTGATTCCTCTAGAAATAAATTTGTCATATAATTGATATACGATAGTCGAGTGGACTAATTCTTGTTTTCTTTTTAAACAGTCTGGTTAATGACTGAGGTTGATCAAATTGCATTTTTTTAGCGATTTCAGCTACTGATAAATCAGTTTCAGCAAGTAATTCCTTTGCTATTTTAACAATAAAATTGTCAATATGATACTGTGCTGTATTTTTAGAAGTTTTTAAAGAAACATCATTGAGAAATCGTGTTGTACAATTTAGTTTCTTGGACAATAATGTTAAACTAGGAAGTAAAAACAAGCATTTTCTTTTGTTATCAAAAAGAGTGTGCAGCTCGCTCATGAAATCTTTTTGTAACGCGCTAAACTCATTCAGCTTATCTTCCATTAACTGTTGATAAAACCTTTGCATATGTTGTAAAAGCAAATCAAGATAAGAAATAAGTATTTTAGACTGCGTTTCACTCATGGGCATCTTAGTCTCGAGGTCTATCAGTTCAAAGATATTTTTTATAAGTCTATAATCGTTATTCGATAAGATCATCGATTCCTGAATGGAGTATTCTAGAAACCCAAATTCTTTCAATTTATTTCGCAGACTATATCCTGTAAATAGATCTGAACGGAATGCAAAATAAGCCCCTTCTTTAAAATATCCTCTTAGTTCTTGAACCGGAAAATACTGGCTGCTGAAAAATAATAAGATATGTTGTCCACGATGATCCTTAGTTGAACATCCAAACACAATCAAGAAATATTTATCATCAATCCATCTTTTGGCAGAATCAAAAAATTGCTCCTCATTTCTAAAATTGTCAAAATAATAACTGAAGCTTGCACTGAAAGCATTTTGAAATTCATTATTATTACCTGTATTTATCATATTTTATTTTTTCTTCGAGACTTTGCGCGTTATTTTTTTATTGAATTATTCCCTCAAGAAAAACCCTCTTTAAAACAATATTGTTTGTAAAATAGAGGGATTTCCTAAAGGATACATCTAGCAGCTTCGTTTTCAACGTTATTTCTAACTCTTTTTTTCTAAGATGGCTAAAAAAGCACGTTTGACACCTAAGACTAGCAGTTACTTCTTTTCAGGAACAATTGCTTTACCCGATTTTTCGAGCTCTTTCACAAAATCCCGCCCCCAGTAATGGATATCGTAGTGCTCAATATGCTCGTACAGCCTGCGCGCCCTGACCTGAGCCTCTCCGGGTTCCATGACCAAGGCTTTCAACAGTGCATCTTTCATGCTCTTACGGTCGTAGGGATTGGTCAATATGGCATAAGGCAATTCGACCGAGGCACCTGCAAATTCTGAGAGCACAAGAATCCCAGGAGTCTCCAATAACCCATGGGTCGCAATGTATTCCTTTGCGACTAGATTCAGTCCGTCCCGTAGAGGCGTGATCCAGGCAATATCACTCAGCGCATAGTGTTTGACCACTTCCTCAAAAGGTAAGGCCCTGTAAAAATATTGGATCGGGGTCCAGTTCATCGTTGCAAATTTACCGTTGATCTCACCCACGGCCTGATTCACCTGATCCCGAATTTCGTCATAGATCGTCATCCCCTGCGATGGCGGCGTACAGACATTGACCAGTTCGATCTTGCCCCTAAATTCTGGGTATTCGGCCAGAAATTCACCAAAAGCCTGGATTTTTTCCAAGGGGCCTTTGACGTAATCCAGGCGCTCGATGGATATGATACGCGTTATTCCCGATCCGGCTTTGTTTTCTTTGAGGGCATTGATCTCGGTCTTAACCTTATCATCTGTCAAAATCTGTTCGATATGATCCCTGTTGACCCCCACCGGTTGCGCGCCAAGCCTAATCTGCCGGCCATCCACCTCTATGATCTTGGTCATCTGATCGACGCCGAGCGCACAGCTATAGGTCAGGAACTGATTGGCGACATCAACTTTTTTGACCACTTTAAATGGTGTATGGCTACGGATCACATCCACAAAATTCTCGACATAACGCGGGATATGAAAACTGATAAAATCACAGAGCAGTAGGCTGCCGATAATCTCTTTGCGCCAGGGAATAATATTGAAAATATCTGCTGCCGGAAAAGCCGTATGATGAAAAAAGCCAATTTTCAGGTCCGGGCGCATGGTCTTTAAAAAAGAAGGCACCATCCACAGATTATACTCATGGATCCAGACCAGCGCCTCCTCGTCGGCCTCGCGGGCAATCCGCTCGGCAAAGCGCTTGTTGATCATCAGGTAATGTTCCCAGTCCTCGTGGTTGAATTTTGCCCGGTCAACAAAGGAAAAGATCGTCGGCCAGAACGCCTCTTTGGAGAATACACGATAGAACTTATCGATATCCTCTTTAGACAGCGATAGGGTGGAAGCGACCAGATTAGGATATCGGCTTTCGTCCACCAACTGATTTGGAACCAGCTTTCCGTCCTGCTGGATGACTTCCTCCCCGATCCAAAGACCGGAGCGTCCCTTTTCAAATAAGCCCAGCAGCGAGGGAATAATGCCATTTGGACTTCTGGGCGGTACCCTTACCGTCTTACCATTGACCGACTCCTTTTCAAAAGGCAGCCGATGGTACACCATCACCAGCTGGTCTGATTTTTTGGATTTTCTTTTTTGAGGCAACGATTTTTGTTCCCCGCGGATCAACTGCTGAAACGGGCGGTATTTGCCCATATATTCCAGTATACCGCCCGCCCCAGCGGCCTCTGCACTGTACGCTGTATCCAACTGATCAATGGCCTGCAGCAGCCCCGGCTCAGATTTTCCGACAGCAACACCACGAAAGCCGATCTCAAACAAGGCCAGATCATTCAGTGTATCGCCAGCTACCATCACATCATCTGGGTCAACGGCCAGAAATTCAACCAGCTTCTTTAATGTTGTCCCCTTATTGACACCTCTGGGGAGCAAGTCCAGGTATTTATCGGCCGAAGTAATAATATCACAGTCATACCTGTCAGCCACCTGCTGCACCAGACTATGGTCAACCCCTGCTTCATAATAAAATGAACTGCGGCGCTGCTGCGGCACATGTTGATAATTCAACTGCGGTATTTCCTCCAGCGCTGCCCGGATGGCATAAGTCTGCGGCCATTTTTCCTCAATCTCACTCTGCAGCGGCTCAATCGCTTCCAGGCTATGGCCGTTAACGACCGTGGCGCCCACATCCGCAATAATGAAATCTGGCACCGGAATAAGCGGGTCGCTCAGCAGCGGCAATACCGACTCCAGCCCTCTTCCGGTAACAAAGACCAGCTGCATATTCGGGCTAGTTTTTATCAATCTATATAATCTGAGGCGGTCTTCCATCTTTCCGCCCAAAAAAGTTCCATCTAAATCTGTTGCTAATAGCATATTATTTTATATTCCTTTCTAAAAGTTTAAATTCATCAATTGCGGCCATATGGTTGTATAGCACACGATATGTTGTCTGTAAGAGGGGCAAATTGAGCCCGAGGCTCGAGACCGTCGCCATCAGCCCCCGGGTTGCAAAATATCCTTCAGCGACCATGCCCATGAGTTGACGGGCTTCGAACACCGAATATCCCTGGCCAAGGTATTTACCGAAAGTCCGGTTACGGCTATGCGCGGAGTAACCCGTCACCAATAGGTCGCCCAAATAGGTGGAGCTCCCCAGCCGGACATCGGGCGCACCAAGGGAATGCAGCAACAGCCCCAGTTCGTCAATCGCATTGGCCACAAGCACCGCCATAAAGTTGTCACCGTAGTGGAGTCCTTCAGCCATGCCACAGACGATGGCGACGACATTTTTGTAAATAGCGGCGTACTCCACGCCCAGCATATCGCAGCTATAATTTACCTGCGTATAGCTTGAAGCGAAGCCCTTGGAAATCTTACGGATAAAGGATTCGTTGGGACCGCAAAGGGTCATATAGGTTTTCTTGTTCCGTGCGATTTCTTCGGCATGGCATGGTCCTGCAATGATTGCCTGCTGAAAATCTTCCAATTCAAAATACCTAGCGAGATAAGCACTGGGAAGCAGGTTGTCCGGGCCGACGGTTCCTTTAATAGCGGTGATCACAAACTTTTCGGCAAGGTCCTCTTTGGGGATTGCGGCGCAAACTTTGTCCAAATGCGCACTGGGCACGACGAAAAGGATTACTTTCGATCGGGCCACGATCTCGTCCAGCTGATCGGACGCATAAATTTTTGTATTGTCAAGTTTTAAAAACGATAGGTAGTCAGGGTTAACAGCATCCCGGTTTATCGAGCGCACCTGCTCTGAACGCCGCAAGTACCAGTTGGTATGAATGCTATTTTCTGTCAAAATTTTAACCAGGGCCGTGGCCCAACTCCCACCACCTATCACACTAATCTCATTCAAATCGTTGGGGGTTTTAAAGACGAGAAACAGAAGAAATTTCGCCGTCGGGTTATCTATTAATTTACTAATATACGTAAAAATTAATTAATAAGCAAACTTTACACATAAAAACAGCGTTAAAGGGGTATTTTCCACGCCAAAATCCGTGTTTATATTTCTTCGTAAATTTGTTCGTTCATATGAAAAATTTAAACATGCTTAACTTCAATGAACAATCACCAAGTTCAATTTATCAGTACATTTTTAATTTCTTTGCCAAATTGGATTTATCCGAGCAGCAGGCACATATTGTTACGGCCGCCGGATTACTTTTTGCTTTTGCGGTGATGCTCTATGCGCTCGATTATATCATGCGCAAAGTATTTTATTCCGCATTGAACCGGATTGCCCAGCGAACCTCGACCAAATGGGATGATTATCTTTTGGAAAACAAGGTGCATGTACGCGTGAGCCGCACCCTGCTCGTGCTGCTTACACGGCAGCTGCTACCGGTGATCTTCGTTGGTTTTCCGGTGCTTACAGCCGCTATTGTCAAGTTTCTGGATATCGTGGTATTGTTCACCATCTACTATCTGGCCAATAGCTTGTTAAAAACCTGCCGCGATATTTTTCGTGGTACAAATGTGTTTAGGGACAAACCCATCGACAGCTACCTGCAAGTGGTACAGATCTTTTTAATATTTGTGATCGGTACACTGGTCGTTTCCCTGCTGACCGGCAATTCGCCCTGGTCTTTTCTGGTTTCGCTAGGGGCGGCATCCGCCATCCTCATGCTCGTATTTAAGGATACAATCCTGGGCTTTGTGGCCAGTATTCAGGTGTCGGCAAATGACTCGGTCCGCGTAGGAGACTGGATAGAAATGCCTAAATACGGTGTAGACGGCGACGTGCTGCAGATTAACCTCAACAATGTGAAGATACAAAATTGGGATAAGACCATTGTCACCATTCCGACCTATACCCTACTGAGCGATTCATTTAAAAACTATCGTGGGATGCAGGAGACCGGTGGCCGTCGGATAAAACGGGCATTGAACATTAAAATGTCTTCGGTACGCTACCTCAGTGAGGAGGAAGTCACGGCATTGAAAACGATCCGGCTGCTAGCTCCCTATATCGAAAAAAGAGAGCGCGAGATTGCCGAGTACAATAAAACCTGGCATACAGACAGCTCCTCGCCCGTCAATGGTCGCAGGATGACCAATATCGGCCTGTTCAGGGCCTATGTACTCGCCTATGCCAAACATAACCCCAATATCCGTCAGGAACTTACTTTATTGGTCCGTCAGCTAGCCCCTAGCGAATACGGTATTCCACTGGAACTCTACATGTTTACCAAGGGGACACAATGGGCCTATTTCGAAGATACGATGGCCGATATTTTTGACCATTTACTTGCTGCCATTAAGCACTTTCACCTGCAGGTATTTGAACTGCCAGCATCTGATGACCTGAGGGTGCTCGGTGCAATGGAGCCCCGCTCCTAATCGCGACCTCTCTGTTGCGATCTAGGTTTGCCCAGTGGTTTCAATCTTATTGCCGCTGGGTAACTACAATCATTAACTGCGCAAAACAAAACATCAAAATATATCCTCAATTGCTCTTCCGAAAGTACAGGAATTTCTTCATATACCAATGTGATTCCTTTTTTACTAATCCAGCTAAAATCTCTTAGACAATCAAATACAGCACTCCAATTTTCCCCAAAATAATCTGGAAAAGTAAGAATATTGCTCAACTTTCTAAATAATTCATTTTCACCTTCTACTTTGGGCAGATATGCAACGTACTCAACTTCGTTGAAGTAGGCAATCGGATATTCTAAAAATTTAATTTTCTTCATTTTATCAATTAATCAAGTTAATCCTACATTACAAAAAATAGGATTTCTTACTAACAGAGTATTATGACCATTACCGCCGGCTCCTTTTGGCACATTTAAAATTGCTACAAATGTTCCACCTTTAAATTGTCTTTGAAATGGCGTTCTGCCCCCTTCACTTTGTTGATGTTAAGCTACGTATTTTCGTAAGTATAAGAAAAGCCGTCATCCCCTTCTGCATTCCGGTATCTCCCTACTCAACAGCTAGAAATAATTTTTTTTAAAACCAAACAGGATTCAATATTGTATTAATAGTACTTTTCAGAAATAGGTAGTAATTATGAAGTCTTGAGATCCTCCCAGACTCAAGGTTTTTTATTCCTTTTATATCCTTTTTTCATCGAACATCGTCCTTTATCCACTTTAATTCCCCACGTTGTATCATGGCTATATACTTTTGCACGTGATCATCGGTCAATAAGCAATTGTCGTCAAGGTGGTAATTGAACTGCTTAGTGAAGGTGTCATATTGAATACTTCCTACATAAGCATTATTGAGGTATATATGCCAAAGGCTGTATTTCTTGGCCCGTACTTCCACTACCTGGCGTTTTCCATGATGATAAAATAACTCAGGCACATCCGTATCAAAGCGAAGTATAAGGGCGTCAATGCACGCTTCCTTAATGTCATCGGCCAGTACACCGAATGCCAATTCCCACACTCCCTGAGATTTCCTGAAAACATAAAAAGCAAGACCATTTTTGTTGTAAAGATGATAATCTTTCATGCCCATGCTTTTATCATGCACGGTAATTTGAGCGTACATTACCCGATTTCGGCTAAAGATTTCCAGAGGTTTCATTTCACAATATTACTAATAATATTAGTAATATTGTATACAGTAAAGATATTTAGGATTTCACATTTTTTATATGCCCTTGGATGGATGAGGCCTCTCATAGCTGGTAGAGCGACCGCCAAAGAAATCGACATAGCTCGCTCTTATATCGCTAAAGGCAGTGGTGTCGATGTAGCGATTTATTATTGTGCAATTGGTTTATGATCTCGCTAACAGCTTCCACAGTTTGTCCGATTTCTTCTGCTGTAGTGAAACGCCCTAAACTAAATCTTAGTGCATTAAATGCCTCATCCCTACTCAATCCCATAGCTTGAAGTACAGGAGAAGGTGCTGCTTCAAAATAACTGAGTACTGAGCAGTTGGAAACACATATATTATCGAGTTTTTGAACAATATTTTCGCTGTTAATACCATCAAAACGTATTGTACATGTTGTATAGATCCTGTGTGTTTTAGAACCTATTAATTTCGTCCCTCCGATTGCCAATAATTGTTGTTCTAAGATATCACGTAGTTTGCCAATGCGTTCTTCGTCTTCATTCATCTGTAAAGCTGCGAGTTCAGCGGCTTTGCCCATACCAACGATACCCGGCACATTAAGTGTACCATTTCTTGCCTCGCCTTCATGTCCACCAGAAAAAATAAGCGGTTTCATAGGTACTTCGGGTCTAAAATAAATACCGCCTATACCCGTTGGCCCATAAAATTTATGGGCAGAGAATGTGAGGATATCTATTAATGATCGTGCGCGAACAGGGAGTTTTCCGACAGATTGGCTTCCATCGGTCATAAAAAAGGCGTCATGAGCATGTGTTATTTCCGCAATTCGCTCTATGTCCTGAATCACACCAGTATCATGGTTGACATGCATCACACATACTAAAGCTGTAAGAGGTGTAAAGGCCCGCTCTAGTTCTTCAAGGTCTATCAATCCGTCGCTATCGACAGAAAGGTAAGTAACCGCAATACCATTGGTCTCAAGATACCTGCAGGTATCCAAAACTGTGGGATGCTCTGTCTGTACAGTTATAATATGTTGTTTCCCGGGCCTCAATAATCCACGTAATCCCATATTGATAGCTTCAGTAGCACCAGCTGTAAAGAAAATATCTTCTGCATTGGTATCTATAAGATCAGCAATCTGTCTCCTACTCTTCTCGACCGCAGTATCTAAATATTTGCCTAGTTTATGACGACTTGCTGCGTTACCATACTTGTCTGTCAAATAGGGCATCATTTCGTCTAAGACCCTAGGATCCATTGGAGTGGATGCATTGTTGTCAAGATATATAATTTTGTCCATGTTAGTCGATTTGTCTTGCGTCATTCTTTTCATCCTCATCATACGTTTTGAGCATATAGTGTTGTCCTAGGTTTCCCTCAAAGACTTTTATTTCGGCAGTCGTTGGCGGATGCGGAAAATCACCTTCCCATTTCAAAAAAAATAAATTCATCCACCGAGTTCCCCATTCTCTGTTCTCAAATATGGCATCGTTGTAATTTCCTCCAAAAGTAATTACCCAGGATGGTAGCCCCACTTCAGCACGCTCCCATTTAACGACTTGCCGCGCATTAAAAATGTTTATAAGAGATAGCAGCCCGTAGGAATAGACAGTTGAAAAGAGAAAAATAGCGCTTATATAAAAGAATTTCGAAAGTGCTTTTGGAATAATGATTTTTTTTAACCCGATTAACATACTAATGGTTACCATCACAGCTCCACCCAACAGAACCGCCCACGGTAAAAAGTACCAATCATCTTTCAAATGAACTTGATCATATAGCAAAAATGCAAATTCTAGCACTATAACAAAAGTTAATAATCCCAACCCAGATCTGTTGATGAAATATTCAGTCCGCCAATTTTTAAAAAAAAGAACTAATATTAATCCAGAAAACAGTCCGTAAAACAAAGCTATGTATTGATTAAAAAGCATAAAACCTGCACTGTAAAAAATCATAACTAATAACAAACCGATTAAAACTAATCCATCGAATTTCTCGTTTAAATAAGTGCTAAGCTTTTGTATAATACGCATAAATTAGGCTTTTGGTTAACCTTACACGCCTAAGATTAGCCGCATAGGATAAATAACATTAGCTTAAAGATAAATATTATTTATCAATACTTAATAAGGTTAGGAATAATTATTCGGATTGTTACATAGAGAAGGCTCCAAACTTCCCCAAATGAGCTGTTAAAATAGAAACCTCATTTTGCTTTAATTTTATCTCTATGCTTTAGACCAAATTTAATTAAAGCATTGGCAACTTCCTCCGTTTCTTTAGCATAGGCGGTAAGCGCATAAGAAACAGTTACAGGTTTGGTGTCATTAACCGTTCTACTAATCAGTAAATTATCTTCTAATTCCTGAAGTTCCTTGGATAGAACTTTTGGGGATATTCCCTGAGCCATCTCTTGCAGATCTTTAAACCGCATTGGGCCGTGTTTCTGCAAATTGTGTAGGATACAAAATTTCCATTTACCACTGAGCAATTCAATGCCATCTTTTAATGCCAATATAGTTTCTTTACCAATATTTTTATTGCTCATAAGATAGTTACTTTCCTAAAGGTAATGAATAGTAAATATATATTGAATATCCAATAGTTTTGTTGTACAAAAATTTAAAGAAAATCATTATGAAAGTAACAGTAATCGCAAATATTTCGGCTAATGGAAGAATTTTGATATCCGATAATCCGCATCATAAACTGCCACCGGAAGCAATGGAATTTTACATACAATTTGTAAAACGGATTGGAAATGTAGTGATAGGATTGAAAACATTTGAAAATTTTCTAAATTTTCCAGATCCGATAAAAGATCATTTTAATGGAATAGAAATCATCATATTGGCCGATAAACCTTATACGGCTGACGGCTACAAGACTGTTGCAAGTCCTGAAGAAGCAATTGCATATATGTCTGCAAAAGGAGTGCGGGAAATAGCCGTTGGTGGCGGAGCAGGTACTTTCAACGCTTTTTTGGATAAGAATTTGGTTACCGATATTTATTTTAACATCAGCCCTATAATTACTGGAGCTGGAGCAATTTTAGCAAGCAATGAGGATTTAAGTTCAACGTTCAAGTACCAAGGTCAGAAGCTTAAAAACGGTTTTCTTCAATTGCATCTAACGAAAGAAGACTGAATAACAACAGACCAAAAATGTCTTTCAAAAATAGTTGAATGACGGAAACAAACCCGCTAAAATTATTTCTTTCGGATCTATATCTTTCAATTGGCGACTGAATCCACACGACGATAAGTATATACATCATGGTTAAGGGCGCCGGCGAGCGGAAAGAGAATAAGAAAACCGCCAGCTGTCGACTCACTCGGCACGACTAAATCACCATGGTTATCTAGTGCAAAGCAAATAGTCTCGGTAAAGAATCTATTAACTAATACATAGATGTCAAGGTCGGTATTTCTGAAAGAAACAAAGTTTTGCGGTTCGGGCTTAATTTTCCTCGTTCTTTCACGCACGACATTTCCTAAGGTATAAATTAGTTTGAAATGGATTTTTTTTTGGGTGAGCTGTGGTCAAACGAACAGCTTTTGCACCTAACAAATAAATAATTTGTGCATATTTCAATGTTGTATTAGCTCTAAACTTACCAAATTTCCATTATCTCAAAGGAGAATAAAACTTTAATAAATCGTTGACGTTTTTGACCAATGTCAACGACTATATCCTAATATAAAGTGCATCTTTGACCTATAAATAATAAGCGATGAGAGAGCAACTATTACAATTGTTACGTGAAAAAGCGTTGTTAAACGAACAGCAATTAACGGAGGCCCTAACTTATTTTAAACCCCAATCGATAAAGAAAAATGACCATCTGCTCAACGAAGGTTCCATTGCAGACTATCTTTTCTTTGTCGGAAAGGGCTGTCTGCGCCTATATTTTCGCAATGACGAACTATCAACGGCAACCCGATTCATGGCTTTTGAGCATACTTTTCTAACCTCTATCGTCAGCTTCATTTCCAGACAGCCAGCTACAGAATTTATCCAAGCCGTAGAAGATACGGAGGTCCTAAGCATCAGCAACACTGATTTTATCTTTTTGAGAGCAAATATGCCCGGCTGGGACAATTTTTATATCTACATCCTCGAATATGGATTAACTGTTGTTAATAATAAGCTCAGCAGCTTATTAACCCAAACTGCTAAAGAACGTTATCGCGATCTATTGAAAAATAATCCCGAACTCATACAGCGTTTGTCTAATGCTAACCTTGCGGCTTATCTGGCGATATCACCCGAAACACTAAGTAGGTTAAAATCTACTATTTAACTAATAAAAAATGAGAAGCGACGAAGTAAAGCAGGGATACCAACGTACTCCCCATAGAGCCCTATTTCGGGCCACAGGCGTAAATGATAACGATTTTGATAAGCCTTTTATTGGAGTGGCAAATTCCTTTATCGAAATTATACCCGGACATTTTTTTCTGAATAAGGTTGCTGAGATCATTAAAGACGAAATCAAGGCAAACGGATGTATTCCTTTTGAATTCAACACGATCGGTATTGACGATGGTATTGCTATGGGACACGATGGAATGCTGTACTCGCTCCCCAGCCGAGAATTGATTGCCAACTCAATTGAAAGCGTCATGAATGCACACAAATTGGATGCTATGATAGCTATCCCTAACTGCGATAAGATTGTACCCGGCATGATTATGGGTGCGCTACGTGTAGATGTGCCTACAATCTTTGTCAGTGGAGGCCCCATGAGAAAAGGGTATATCAAAGATGGCACTGCCATTGACCTGTCTACAGCTTTTGAGGCTGTAGGCAAACACGAAGCAGGCTTAATCAGTGACGAAGAGCTCAAAGACATCGAGTGTAATGCATGCCCCAGTGGTGGTAGTTGCTCGGGTATGTTTACAGCAAATTCCATGAACACCCTGATGGAAGCTATGGGTATAGCACTACCTGGTAATGGAACCATATTGGCATTAACACCCGAGCGTGAAAATCTATATCGGGAATCAGCCAGAAGGATCTGTGAAATCGCCAAAGACAATCAGCTTTCCAAACAATTCAAACTTAAAAACATCATCAATGAAAAAGCCATCCAGAATGCTTTTGCAGTGGATATGGCCATGGGCGGTAGTACCAATACTGTCCTTCATATGCTTGCTATAGCTCACGAAGCGGAAATAGATTTTCAGCTTAGGGACATTAACTCAATATCAGATCAAGTAGCGCACATTGCAAAAATATCGCCCAGTTTAAGCACCGTCCACATGGAAGACGTCCATCGCGCCGGAGGAGTAAACGCTGTAATGAACGAAATGACCAAGCGCAACAACCATGTCCTTCAGGATAATATAACGATCAGTGGCGAAATGTTATTCAAAAAGATTGCCAATGCAGCGATCAAAGATGCAACAATCATACATACAATAAATAATCCATACAGTCCTGTTGGAGGATTGGCGATTCTATTCGGAAATCTTGCAGAGCAGGGAGCCGTTGTAAAATCTGCAGGAATCACTGGCGAAAAGAATTTTAGCGGGACTGCGGTTTGCTATGATAGTCAAGAAGAGGCCATAGTAGGCATCCTTGCCGGTGAGATCAAAGCTGGAGATGTTGTGGTGATCCGTTACGAAGGTCCCAAAGGTGGCCCGGGGATGCAGGAAATGTTGACACCTACTAGCCTGATCATGGGGATGGGATTGGGCAGTTCTGTAGCGTTGGTAACAGATGGCCGATTCAGCGGAGCTACCCGCGGAATAGCTATTGGACATGTCTCACCTGAGGCTGCTGAAGGTGGATTGATTGGATTACTAAAAAACGGAGACTATATCGTTATTGATATCGACCAACATATGCTTTCAGCTGACATTAGCGAAGATGAGATTCAATTGCGAAGAAAAGGCTTTATTCCGATCAGAAAAAAACTAAATTCTAAATGGTTGAGTCAATATCGGCAGCTTGTTGGCAATGCTAGTAGTGGTGCCATATTAAATTGTGATTTTTGAAAATAAAACCGTTTCAGTTTAGCAAAATTGACATCTTAGGCTAATTCTAATGTATTTAGGCAAATAAGGAAGGTAACAGAAAAAGAACAGAACTGGTGGTGGTTACCATCATGGCATGCTATTTTTCAATCGGGCAAGGTTAATACCAAAGCCTACTATACATTATTTATTCTGAATGAATATGTTGGTCAATTTTAACTATCTAGATTATTACAAGCTGTAAGGCTAAGATATTGGTTTGAAAGTGGGATCGGTTACGGAAAACCGTAAGAATGTCTAACAGGCAATCCTTAGGTTTGAAAAGACAATACAAACCGCATTAATCAATAACATATGAAAGATAAAACAACCGCAGCTTTAATGGCATTTTTCTTGGAGTATTTGGTGCACATAGATTTTACCTAGGGCAGACCGGATTAGGTTTCCTTTATCTCCTTTTCTGTTGGACGCTTATACCTGCTTTTATCGCATTGATCGACTTTATTGCTTTTCTAACAATGCGCAAAGAGAATTTTGATTTAAAATACAACCGCGTATATTTTTCACAACCCGTCGTTCATAATTATGTGCCTATCTCCCCCATTACCCAAAAAGATGCTGCGACTGAAATAGAACGATTACATGGATTGATGGAAAAAGGAATGATTACACAAGCAGAATTTGAGGATGCAAAACGTAAACTGCTGTAAAGGATTGATGAATGTCAAGAGAGACATTATTAGCTATGACCTGGAAAAATAGGGCATCAAATGGCACCTTTATAACGGTTAAATGAGGCAATATGAAATCAAACTTTTATTCGAAGATTTGGGAATTGGTTATAAAAAAGAATGTGAAGTATGGCATTATTACAATGATGAGCTTGGTGACCATCGCTATAGTCGGTGGTTTCACTTTAAAGGATCATTTCAAGACAAAAATTATGTCAGCCAAACAAATCAAATTTGTCCCATAATCGATCTCGTTCCAATTAATGAGAATTTCAGCATAGGCTTTAGCGAAAATAATCAACCTACGGCATTGTCCCAAATCAACGTGGCTATGGTAACTCATCCTGCCCAACTGAAGTAACGGATTATAACATAAAGCACTGGACTGCTGACCTTATCCGCTCTACTTGATCATTTCGGATACAAAGATGCTACCTTCGTCGGTCATGACTGGGGTGCTAATGTGGTGTGGAATCTCGCACTATTGTATCCTGAACGGGTAAATAAAATAATAAACTTAGCGCTGCCTTATCAGGAGCGCGGAGAACAACCATGGACTGAACTGATGGAAATCCTATTTGGAGAAGACTTCTACTTTGTTCATTTCAATAAGCAGATCGGAATTGCAGATGCCATAATGAATGAAAACGTACACCGGTTCCTGCGGAACATATTCCGCAAGGATATCCCTCCCGCTCGACCTGATCCCGGCATGCTCATGATCAATCCCGCGAGAGCAGTAGAACCAATTGGCAAGCCTCTGATGGAAGAAAGCGAACTGTCTGTATTTGTCTCGACCTTTGAATCCGCTGGATTTACCGGAGCAAACAAATCGTATTATATCTGCTTAATGAGAAGGCTAATTTGTCATTTTACGTAGCAAAAATTGGGAGTGTTTTCGTGGTCATGTTGTGGAATTTTATTGACAATTATTTCTTTGTATTCCATCAATAGCATTGAGTGTAATTAGATTAACAGGATAATAGCAAGTTCATCGATTGTCAACCAGCTCGTATTGTTACATAGCATTACCCATTCGCCATTGCGAAAATCTACATCCATTATAAAAAAACCGATCAATCATAATTTGCAAGGTTCCACCGCCATGCAAAACAGAAACCTCAACCACTTGCTTTTGACCACACACGTCACATTCGAACTTTATATCCTTTTTCATCGAATATCGTCCTTTATCCACTTTAATTCCCCACGTTGTATCATGGCTATACTTTTGCACGTGATCATCGGTCAGTAAGCAATTATCTACGAGGTGGTAATTGAACTGCTTACTGTCATACTGAATACTTCCTACATAAGCATTATTGAGATAAATATGCCAAAGGCTGTATTTCTTGGCCCGAACTTCCACTACCTGGCGTTTTCCATGATGATAAAACAACTCAGGCACATCCGTATCAAAGCGAAGCCTCATATATAGGCTGCTTAATATGAGTAAGAAGTGGCGCGACATACTTCGGTAATTTTGTAGCTAAATATATAGTGGTATTTCGCAAAGTCTAATAAGAGTACCATCTGATCAGGAGAGCAAATATATACGCCTCCGACGTCATTGTTCTTGCCTTCAGAATACTATAGTGCCGGCAAGCTATATTGTGACGATTGGGCATTACGATTCACTTTCATAAACAAATCTTCGTATGTAGTTTTCCAGATCAGTAAGTTCAAAAGGCTTTGCTAGAAAACCCTCGGCCCCACATTCCAAAGAGATTCTTCTTCCGTCGATATGACCTGACATCATAATCACAGGCAGCTTATCATATTTAGCTGAACTCTTGAGATCACGCAGTATCATGTCACCATTCCGTGCATGCATATGAATGTCCAAAAAGAGTATATCAGCATTCATAGTATCCAACACTTCCGTCAGGACTAAACTGTTTGCTACAGATATAACAATCGTATAATGATTCTCTAACACCAAGGAAAATGCATTTAGTATTTCTTTATCATCATCGCACACTACTATTGTCTTTTTCATCTTATTTTTTTAAGAAATATTTTTTTCATCACTTATTAAAAAATGGATCTTAGGCATAAGATCCACCTTCCTTGATTGTTGATTAGCTCTTAATGAGCTTTTCCATTGAGTAAGTCTATCGCCCTAGAGCTTTTTAAAATTGAACCCCCATCGAATATATTTGGTTCTACTTCAAACGTCATTACCCATACTTCACGTGTATATTCAGACGAAGACGTATAAAAACATCGCTTTGTGATGAAACTCATTTTGTTGTCAAAACAATGGGTATATCATTCAGCTTTGCAAATTAAAAAAGCGAGCAAAAGCCTGGTGATAATCCAGACTGTATACCCGCTTCAAAATAATCTGCCTTGTGCAAGTGCAAAAAATAAGCTACCTTTTCGATTGCCTATTTCTTTTTTTTACGGAAAACATTATCCGTTAACTCTTTAGAGGAGCCATCTTTTTCCTTTTGATAAGAAGATTGTGCTTTCTCTTTGGTGCTTTTTTCCTTTTTAATGTCTTTACTCATGATGTATGGATTTTATAAAGTGATGGTCCTTTTACTTTCAATAGCTATGATTGATCGGAAGGAATAATATTAAGCTGAATCGTATTTACTCTTTGAAGTACGCAAGCTGCTAGTTGTTGAACTGAAAATTTCCGAAAGGTATATCGTGGAGAATTTAGAGATAAAACAAGTGTATTTATCATATCGGATCTACTGAATGGGTTAAGATGAATAGCAGATCGCAGTAATAAATGTACGCATAATAATTGACAATCAGGCATCAAGTTTTTTAAATACACTAACGAACAGGTTCATTCATATAATCCGCCATCTTAACCCGGGCCATTAAATAGCTTATTGTGGATTCTGCGCCTTGATTGATGTTGATCGTGTGTTCACAGAAAAGCTTCAAATAAAAACGGTCAAATTTTTTCACCCTATAATTTGTTTAAATAATACATGGTATTATTCTTCTATACTCTTCTTGAATTCAAGGCTTTGCTCCATTGTGTTTTATTGCATCTTGGACATGCCTTTGATTCGTTCTTAAAACTAAATACGACATGGCCGCAATACATGCATGCGAATGGCCCTTCAGCACTCATTACATCAACCTTTTTGAAAGAAGACGGGAATAATGGTAGCCCATACCTCACATCACTATCAGCATAAAATAAAACGCTTAATGTTCCATCGACTTCTAGAATGCCTTCCTTAACCTGCCCCAAATGTTCGACATTTAAATTTCTCAGTTCAGAAAAAAATTCCATACGCGAAAAGGTATTATCATTTTCATGTTTTATATCAAATACGCCATCCTTAACTACAGGTAAAACTTTACCTTCCAATAAATGGGCAATATTCTCTGATCGGGAGGTAATCCAGGTTACCAACTTATAGACAAAGATTACACATATAAAGACAACAATCGCATAAAAGATGGGTATTTCTTCTTGAAACATGGGATCTCCCGCAGCTGAGCCCAAACTGATTATAATCGCAACCTCAAAAAGAGTTAACTGCCGAACTCCCCTTCTACCCGAAAGCCTTAGAATGATCAATATTAGAAGAAACATTATAATTGTTCTCGCACCTATTTCAATAAGAAAGGAGCTTTCCACCCCCTCTGCAAATATTTTTTGTATATCAATCATAACCTTTTAAAATTCAAAAATCTTACTATAGCCGCCGCCATTCAATCCTAAACATTCCTCCGGTCGCAATAGTTCATCACTTGGCAAAAACAACATACATAAGGTATCAATCTTCAATGATGGAAACAATCCCGCTAAAATTATTTCATTCCGATCTATATCTTCAATTTGCGACTGTATCCATACGACAACAGGTATATGAATCATGGTTAAGGTCGCCGACGAGCGGAAAGAGAATAAGAAAACCGCCTGTTTCTCAAACTAATATTAATTCCAGCAACAATTCGTACAACAAATCTGTACTTATTAAAGAATAATACTTTGTCAACAAATTTAGCTAGCTCGAGTCATTCATTCATTGGCGGGGCAGTCACCCCATAGTAGAGAACATTTTGAAAAACTGAAAGCCTTATGTCGATTGACGACTTGCAGATCTGATTGTGACTTATTCATTGGTTAACCATTGACGACTTCTCCGCCATTGGGATGTAAAACTTGACCGCTCATAAAATGTGAATCTTTGCTAGCTAGAAATAGAAAGCTTGGTGCAATTTCATTTGGCATTCCTGCCCTTCCCATTGGGGAGTCGCTTCCAAATTCGGAGTTTTTTTTAGGATCAAATGAAGATGCTATCAATGGAGTCCATACCGGACCGGGCGCAACAGCATTGACCCTAATTCCTTTATCCATAAGATTTGCTGACAAGCTTCGTGTAAAAGAAATTATTGCACCTTTTGTTGCAGAATAATCGATCAACTTTGGACTGCCTCGATATGCAGTCACTGAGGATGTATTAATGATACTTGCCCCCTTCTTAAGATAAGGCATGGCATACTTCGTAATCCAGAAATAGGAATAGAAATTATTCTGAAAAGTCTTGTGTAACTGTTCAGTGGTAATTTCTTCAATTGATTCTGTTTGCCAATGTAGCCCCGCGTTATTAACGATAATATCAATTTTCTTATGCGTTTTTATCGTAAATTCAATTACTTTTTTACAGTGATTTTCTTTTCCCAAATCACCTTTAATCAGCGTACATTTTCTTGAGAAGGATTCAACCTCTTTCTGGGTTTGTTTTGCATCTTTTGTTTCACTAAGATAGGCAATAACAATATCAGCTCCCTCCTTGGCAAATAACAAAGCTACAGCTTTCCCAATGCCGCTATCTCCTCCAGTAATTAATGCTACCTTATTTTTCAATTTTCCTTCTGCAGGATACTTTAACGGCGAAGTGTCAGGAACTGGTGTCATATTTATTTCTAATCCGGGTCGCTTTTGCTTTTGCAACGGTCGAATCTTTTTACTTGCTGCTTTTTTCATACCATTTTTTAAAATAATGACAGACATAGCTGATTTCCAAAACGTGTAAGGGTCAGTGCAAATGGCAAAGTCCTAAAGTTTCGGTAATCTTTTATAACCTTTATTGATAAATTGATGTAATCGGCATTTTGCGAAAGAGTTTAACCGATTCATCCATAAAGTGAACAAAGCCAAAGTCTAAAAGGTTTGAGCTATCTACATTTGCGCTATTGCTTTTGCCTTATTTTCAATTAAAGCCTTCTCATACTTAAATACAAAACCCGGTGGTCAATAATCCCTGGTCACCTGTAAGTCCTTTTACGTGAACTATAGCAATGCAATCCAAATAGCTGAATTTGCAGGAAATACTAAAGATGACGAGCTACTCCTACTGGCTTTGATTCATCTAAAAATTCTTTTCTATGATGCTCCCCGAGCCCGAAGACATGCAATCCTGCCTGATCTGCAAACGCTATCTTTGACAATAGGGCTTTCATTGCTGTTATATTTTCCGCTGAACTCAACCCACCATCATATGCTCCGGTAGCGATAAAACTATCTATTCCTATTTCGTTAATTACTTTTAATCTGATAGACTTCCCTTATTGAAAGCTATTCAAATTTCAATTTTCCCGACGGCTTAAAACGATGATCTAGATCAAAAAAGATGTTTTTTCATTTTAGATTGGCGCTTAAAGGGGCATGCATTGAACAATGTAATCTGATAAATTTACCAACTCTAGTCTTTCCTAACTCTTGCTCATCGCTTTCATGGCTAGACCAGCGGCCACTCCTCCGATCACATACCAGGCCAAGGTCATAAACTTGGTACGATCAGTCTTTTTTATTGGCTTGGCATCCAGTCCGGCCTGTTCTGGAATAGTCAGTGTTGCCAGACCAACTACCGTTCCGAGCAACGCTCCTTTGAGCAGCATATTTTTCTGACCTCCATATCCGATGAGGGTATATAACATGGCATTGGAAGCTACATCTGCCCCAAAAGTTGCCGCCACCAATGCATTGCCCTTTGGCGGTTTAAATCCAGCAAAGCGCACCGTTTTCTGCATCGCTTCTTCGCCCACTTTATCCACTTCTGGAGCTTTGGGATCGAATCTCTTGGCAGCACTATGGACCACATTGAGTACGAGCGCACCGATCAATCCGCCCAACATATTTTTATTAAATCCATTCATATTTTGCTTTTTACGTTTTCAACCTTTTTTGTACTGTTTTTGTACAGTTATTCTGAGAACAATGGACAACCTAAAATCGTTTAATCAAATCCACAGAAGAAATTTTTGCTACAATGTATTAAGCTTTCAGGACAGTCCGGAGAAGTTTGTTCAGAACTGGCAAATCGATCGTATGGTCATATGCTAGCCCTTGTTGAGGACGGTTTCAGAAATACCTTACACGATATTGAAGTAACTTTTTCGGAAGATTATTTTAAGTTTTCTTTTGTGAATGCTGCGATGTCCCGAAAAGCTTCTCTGGTTTCTCTTAAAACAGCTCCCATATGCAAAAAACCATTGGCAATCTCTTTGTAATGAGTAATTTTGACTGGAATTTCGGAGGTTTTCATATTCTCTGCCAATTGTTTTCCTTCATCCCGCAACCGATCGTGCTCAGTCAATAAAATCAACGTTGGAGGCGTATTCTTAAAATATTCAATCAAAAGAGGAATTGCTATGGGGTTCTGTTGATCCATTTGGTCGGTTAGATACCAATTCCAGGCTTTTATTCCTTCCTCCTTATTAATAATCGGACCATTTTGATAGTCTTTCTTTGACTGTACTTAATTGATTATCAGCTGCCGGATAAATCACACATGAAACCTCAAATGCTCACCAGGCCTTGTCGAAACTCCTACGGTTAAAGCTGCCCCGCACTGTCGCCAATAATTCCAATCATAGTTTTATCGATGTTTAAAGAGTCCGAATTATTAACGATCCACTCAGTCGCTGATTGAGCATCATCGAAACCAGCCGGAAAAGGATACTCTGGCGCCAGTCGAAAGTCCACAAAAACAATGGCACAACCCGTAGCGTTGGCCAATTGACAGACAATAGCATCGTGCGTCTCAAAACTTCCAGAAATAAACCAACCGCCATGAAGATAAATGATGGCCGGTGATTTTTCATTTATAATTTCATTGGGTCGGTGTATTCTCACAGGAATTTCGTGATTCTTGCTACGAATATTAAATTCTTCTAACATTTTCACTGCTTCTTTTTTGCCGCTGAGCCGAATGCCATTGCCTCATATCCTTTGCAGCTTTATTTCTAATGAATTTATGCCGTCAAACACATGAAGCTTGTTCAGGTTTTCAATTATTTTAATTATTTCAGGAGTCAATTTAGTTGTATTCATTTCTTTACTATGATTTATGTTTTTATAGAAAATCATTGCCGGTATCACGCGTATTCCGAGAATCTTTTTGGTAGGCTATCAAAATTTCAAGTAAAATTAACTAGAAGTCATACATTTACTACAATATACCGCTGAATGTACGTTACTAACAAATTTGTATGTAATATTTTAGGCAATATTAGCATATGTTACCAACACTCAGTTTATGTTGTTTGGTGTACAGTACCACGTGCTAGCTAAACTCCTGACGCGGATTTATACGTGTTTTTCAAAAAAAACAGGCTGTTTTTCATTGGTTTTAGTTTTATAGATTAAATTGGACAACGATATTTGGAATACAACACTATATGGGAAAACGTGCGTCAGGCATTAATGAATTAAATATATATCTTAAGGCTTTAAATTCTGCTTATTCAGGCATTATTATCACCGATAATTTGCAGCATGATAATCCGATTATCTATTGCAATAAGGCCTTTGAAAACATCAGTGGTTATTCACACGATGAAATTATCGGTCACAATTGTCGCTTTTTGCAAGCGCAGGATCGTTCTCAACCTGAACGCTACATCCTCAAAGATTGTATCAAAAATGGTGAAGAATGTAAGATCGAAATTCGCAATTAACGCAAAGACGGAACACTTTTTTGGAATGAGCTTTTCATTTCACCTGTGAAGAATGAGGCCGGCCAGGTGACGCACTTTATTGGTGTTCAAAATGATATTACCTCGCGTAAAAAGGCCGAACACGAACTCCGGGAGGAAAAAAACAATGTTGAGATCAAAATACAGCAACGAACCAAAGAATTGCAGGAGAAGGAAAGCTTCCTCTCGAGCATGATTGAAACGGTTCGCGAAAGTCTTCTAGTACTCGATGGCAATTATATTGTGCTGAGTGCAAATAAACATTTTTTAACATCATTTCACGTCTCCTCAGAAGAGACTGTAGGAAAATTATTGTTTGATCTGGGCAATAAGCAATGGGATATCCCCTCCTTGAAGGAACTTCTTACGCATATTTTACCAACCAGCAATCCCGTAATTGATTACGAAGTAGAACATGTATTTCCGCATATCGGCCGCAAAGTGATGCTATTAAATGCCTATCGCATAGAGTTTGAAGGGCAATATAAAGACCGTATCCTGATCGCCATTGAAGACATCACCGAGAAAAAAGAACAGGATCTACGTTAATACGATTTTTTGTCCGTCGCTAGTCATGAACTAAAGACGCCCCTAACGACCATTAAGGGGCTTGTACAGATTCTGCAACGACTTAGTATAGACCATTCCGACAATAAATTTGTCAGTACACTGGATAAAATTTCGGCCTATATAGATCGACTGAATATATTGATTACTAAATTACTAGACACCTCAAAAATACAGTCTGGCCATATTGAGCTCCACATGGAGCCATTTGCCATAGATCATACAATTCGGGAAGCCATTGACAATATAATGGTAGGTGTACCTGGTTACAAAATAAACCTATTAGGCTCCACAGATGCTACAGTTAGCGGCGATGAATTACAAATTATTCAGGTAATCAATAATCTGTTGTCCAATGCGATCAAATATTCACCGGGTTCAAATAGAATCGACGTTGCCATTCACAGGGTTGCCAATTTTGTCAAGATCTCTGTACGAGACTATGGCATGGGAATAGCAAATGTCGACAAGCAAAAAATATTTGAGCGCTTCTTTCGCGCCGGCCATACCCAAAAGAAATTTCCGGGATTAGGTATTGGACTGTATGTTTCGCACGAGATCATAACGCATCACAACGGAACCCTTTGGGTAGAAAGCGAACCCGGAGAAGGTTCTACTTTTAATTTCACATTACCAATAATGAGGACAGAAAACGATGAAAAGTAAGAAAATAATGATCTGTGACGATGACCAAGGCATTGTTGAGATGCTGGAATTATTCTTGGATCTGGAGGGTTACCAGGTCTTAAGCGAAAAAACAGTACAAATCTGACCAAACAGCTCATAGCATATCAGCCAGATCTTTTGTTATTGGATCTCTGGATGCCCGTGCTTTCGGGCGACCAGCTGATTAAAATCATACGCAATACACCCGAAATCAAAAATATACCTATCCTTGTTCTATCCGCCAGTGTAGATGGTCGCGATGTTGCCGAAGGACTTGGCGCAAACGGATTTATTGCGAAACCTTTTGATTTAAATGAAATTACATCCAGTATTCACGACGTATTGGCTAGTTAAAAGTATAGTACAATCTCGTAATTTCGTCCGACTTCGTTGGGTAGGCCCTACTGGCACACAAAACTATACAGTCGAAAATCCGGATATCCTTGATTTCTTGATCACTAGCGGTTTTTCTAATAAATTAGAAACTTTGACCACTAGGTTGTTGTTATAATAATCAAAAATGTGACTTAAATAAAGTAAAATATCATGGCAAAAAAACAACAGAACTCAAAACAGGAAATTGCGAACTTTTTAGGTGAAATGATTTCATTCAGAAACGCATTGAAGCTGACCCATTGGTCGATAACAGGAAAAGGGAGCTATGAGGCTCATATTTCTTTAGACCAAGCGATTGAGTCTCTTATTGATATTACAGACAGACTGGTGGAAACCACTTTTTCATTGGAAGGTACACTTGATATCGTGATTCCCCAAACGTCAAAACCGGCTAATTACATCAAATACATTGAGGATTTTTACAAGCAAGTTGAAAACAAACGAGAAGGACTTTTTAAGGAAAACTTCTCACAATCCATTATTGATGATGCGCAAGAAGCTGTCCAACAGTTATTGTTCAGATTAAAAAGATTGGAGTAATGCCCATGTTCGGGAGCTTTTCCTGAGTAACGGTCGAACCTATATTCGGCCGTTTTTTATAGATTAAATTGAGTAACCAATTGCTCTCCCCTCCAGTAACAAAAATAATAGCACGCTATTTTTACTAGCCAACGTCTTGATTACTGCATTTTTTAATGATTTTATTTTCTTGCTCTTTGCAAGAAAATAAAAGAGAAATTTTGTATAAACTAAAATACTTTACCGACTAGAGCAATTAGGGGTATTATCCTAAAATTCTTTTTAAAATTATTGTCCGCAGTCTATCTTCGTTTTGATCACCCCACTGTCCTAATGCGGAAATTATGGGTATTAAACTCATCCCTAAATCTGTAAGCGAATATTCAACTTTTGGAGGAACGACAGGATATATTTTCTTCATGACTACCTCATGATCTTCCAGTTCTTTCAGCTGTATATTCAGCACCCGTCTGGAGGCGTCTGGTATCTTACGCTGCAATTCACTCGGTCTTTTATGTCCCTGGTCAATAAACCAGAGCAAGCGTATTTTCCATTTTCCGTAAAGCACTTCACCTATCAAGTCGAGACCGCAATTTAGGTTCGGAATTATTTTTCTCTCATACATATTTTCAAAATTAAAGGTATGTTCCGATTTGTACAATAGGGGAAAAATTTATCCCTATATGAATCGTAATGCCGTACTTGCACAGGCTGGTTTTATACCTCAATTTTGTCCTATAAACAATTTGTAAAAATGGAACAATTTAATTTCAACAACGAATTATCAGACAAGATTGCCTTGGTAACAGGGGGTACAAAAGGCACTGGAAGAGCAATCGCGGAAAGACTATTACAAGCTGGAGCAACAGTTGTGATTACCGCAAGAAACGTCCCCGACCTGGAAAACAGCAAGCTGCATTTCATTGCTTCCGATCTGAGTACAGCAGAAGGGGCTCAAAAAGTGGTGAGCGGAGTGCTTTCGAGCTATGGTAGACTAGACATCTTGGTAAACAACCTTGGCGGATCTTCTACCCCCGCAGGAGGATTTGCTGTGTTAAGTGATGAGGATTGGGAATCGACACTGCAAGCTAACCTTTTGGCTCCGATCCGTCTAGATAGGAGCTTTTTACCGCAGATGATAGAACGCAAAAACGGTGTGATCATCCACATTGCTTCTATTCAGGGCAAATTACCCTTATATGATTCAACATTACCTTACGCAGCGGCAAAGGCTGGATTGAGGAACTACAGCAAAAGCTTATCGAACGAGGTTACTCCTAAAGGTGTCCGCATACTGACGGTTTCGCCTGGCTGGATCAATACCACCGCATCTGAAGCCTGGCTAGGCGAAATTGCAAGAAATTCGAACAGTACTATAGAAGAGGCGCAACAGGGCGTAATGGATGCACTGGGCGGGATCCCTTTCGGGAGACCTGCAGAGCCTGCAGAGGTAGCTGAACTTGTTGGCTTTCTAGTTTCACCAAGAGCCAGCTATCTAACGGGGACAGAATACGTAATTGACGGCGGAACATTACCAACCATTTAATAATCTTCCTAAGATTTGAAAATATGAATTTACCAAACATTATCTCCGAACTCCTGAAAGCACAAAACAAATTTGACAGTGGTGCTTATGCGAAGTTTTGAGATATCATTTCCAGTTGTTTAATGATCGAATTAAATATCTGAAAATAACAACTTAACAGTGCAATATATTATTGGCGCCGATAGTAGCATTGTCCACCTTTGGATTATTATTCAAAGTATTCAATAGGAAATCTGGGGTAATTATTTACTTTTTTAGTATCTTAACAGTAAACAACCATCCTATGCCAAAAAAAATTATTAGAAATCTTCAGATCGGTGTAATGCTCTCTTTAATACTGCTGATTACGGGTTCTATAGCCTCTTATATTAGCATACATAAGCAGATGGAAAGTAGGCAAAGCCTCTTAAAAACGAAGGAATCTATCAGTTTAATAAAGGATATTTTAAACACGCTGTTAAATGCTGAAACTGGCAATCGGGGTTACCAGCTTACCGGCAAGGAAGAATTTCTTGAACCGTTGGATAAAAGCGGGAAAGAATATCCCCTGCTTATTGCTGACAAAGAAAGGTTTAATCTTAAAGATAAACTCCAAATTAATATCTTTCATGAACTGCGGCACACCTCAGACCTGCTGATGAAAGAATATGCCTCGCTGATTAATAATCGTAAAAAGGGTATATTAATGACCCCAGAAGAGCTTGAACAAAACAAGCAGATCATGGATAAATGTCGAATGCTTGTTCAGGAATTTGTAAAACATGGAGAAAGTCAGCTTGCTATAAAAAATGAAGACCTGAATAACTCCACCAAACGGACCGTTTTGTTCATTATATTTTCTGCAGTTGCGGCAATCGGTGTCACCATTTTCGTCTATATTCAACTAAAATCTGACATAATGCGCCGGGACAGGTTGGAAAAAGATCTGTTTTATACGAAGGAAATGCTCGAGGAAACAAGTGCGGTTGCCCAAGTGGGAGGCTGGGAAGTCAATATGAAAAGCGGAAAACTCACTTGGTCTCAAAGTGTGCGAGAAATTCATAAAACTAACATTAATTTCCAACCAACTTTTGAAAATGCCCTTGGATTTTACGAAGGAAAAAATAGAGAGCGAATAGAATATCTATTTGACAGAGCAGTACAACAAGGAATTTCTTTTGATGAGGAGCTGCAACTCATGCGTAATGACGGCGTTACGATTTGGGTAAGGATAAAGGGTATTCCCGAATTTGAAAATGAAATATGCCACAGGGTTTTTGGAATTATTCAGGACATTGATGCCTTCAAAAAAATGTTTCTAGAGGTTGCCGAGAAGGAGGCTATGATGCAGTCTTTTGCCACCGATGTTCCTATTCCATTGGCAATGTTGGACAAAGCCCTTAAC
Source organism: Sphingobacterium sp. UBA5639 (assembly GCF_002421245.1). Taxonomy (NCBI): domain Bacteria; kingdom Pseudomonadati; phylum Bacteroidota; class Sphingobacteriia; order Sphingobacteriales; family Sphingobacteriaceae; genus Sphingobacterium; species Sphingobacterium sp. UBA5639. The sequence continues at coordinate 3,299 of NZ_DIJR01000033.1, read as the reverse complement.
TACGTTGCTGTAAGTAGTAGATGGCGAGATGAATTTAATATGAATAATGTCGATCTTATCGGCAATAATCTATTTACAATATCGCCTAATATTCCAGAAGAAAGAAAAAAAATTTACAGGAGTGCGCTTTTGGGAGAAACGTACATCGATGGGGATTTTGCGGTAAAGGTGGAAGGTAAAGAAGAAATTCAGCATTACGACCTTAAAGTCGGGCCATGGTATCTTACAAAAGATGAGGTTGGAGGTATAATTATTTCCATACAGAATATTACAAATGCCGTAAAAATAAACGAAGAACTGAAAAGCGCTAAGGAAACTGCGGATATAGCCAGCAGGGCAAAATCCGAATTTCTGGCCAATATGAGTCATGAGATCCGTACGCCTTTGAACGGAGTTATTGGATTTTCAGACCTCCTCCTCCGTACACCGCTGAATGAAACACAAACACAATATCTGAATTACATCAACGAATCAGGAGAAAACCTGCTCAGCATTATCAATGATATACTGGATTTTTCTAAAATAGAATCCGGAAAAATGGAACTTTTGATCGAAAAAAGTGACGTGTATGATATGTTAAGTCAAGTCATCAACGTGATTCTTTATCAATCCCAGAAAAAAAACATCGAACTTCTTCTCAACGTTGAGCCGGGCCTCCCGAAAACACTTTTTATTGATGAAGCCAGGTTAAAACAGATCTTGATCAATCTGCTAGGGAATGCTGTGAAATTCACAGAAAAGGGTGAGATCGAACTAAAAGTAGAGAAATTGCGCATGGATGATCATACGATTGCTTTGCGTTTCTCGGTAAGAGATACAGGAATCGGCATTCCTGTTGAGAAACAGAAATATATTTTTGATGCCTTTACCCAGGAAAACAGTTCAATCAGCAAGCGATTTGGCGGTACGGGACTAGGGCTAACGATCTCAAACAATATCTTGGGCTATATGGGGAGTCATTTATCTCTAAACAGCGAGATAGACAGCGGATCTGTATTTTTCTTCGATCTCACGGTTCCATACGAAAAGTCTGAATGGAAGGAAGAAGATGAAACGGCTATTAAAACGGCATTAGTGGTAGATGATAATGAAAGCAACAGGATTATCCTTGAACACATGCTTACCTATAAAAATATCAAATCCACATTGGCTTCTAACGGCATGGAAGCACTGGATATCATGTTGAAGGGTGAGCGGTTTGATGTGATTTTGATGGATTATCATATGCCTATCATGTCTGGATTGGAAACAATTGAGAAAATAAAAGGCTTGTTAAATCAGCGAAAGGAGATCGCTCCATTTATAGTACTTTCTTCTTCTTCAGAAGAACTGGATATACTTACTTCAGTTAGAAAAATAGAAAATACACATTTGCTGTTGAAGCCTATAAAATCACATGATCTATACAAAACCCTAAAAAAGGTAGACAGAAGTACTGTATTAGAAATTATTCAGGATCAGCCAGAAAAAGATTCGCATGCATTTGCACGGGAATTAGATGTGCTTTTGGTTGATGATAACCCAGTAAATATGGTCCTGAACAATAGGATAATGAAGTCTCTAGCTCCCAACATACATTTAACGGAAGCTGCAAACGGTTTACAAGCTTTGGAAGAATGCAGGAAAAAGCAGTTTTCCCTTATTATTATGGATGTACAGATGCCGATAATGAGTGGTATTGAGGCGACACAACATATTAGAATGCTGTCAGGATATCAACACATCCCGATCATAGGTGTTACCGCCGGAAATGTGCTGGGAGAAAAAGAAAAATGTCTTGAATCCGGAATGAACGACTTTCTTCCCAAACCAATACGGCGGGCAGACCTTCTCGAAGTACTCAAAAAATATATTAGTGTTTAATAATTATAGAAAATGGGCGTGCTTAGCATATAAATGAGTTCATATTATCGCGTCATCTATAATTTATCGTCCACCAAAGTGCTTAGAATACATTTGGTATACTTATCCTATGTCAAGCTTGAGTTGGATACTAAAGCTTAATTTTGGTTATCACAACAAAAATTATAAAACCGCCAATTTGGAAAATTACAGTATTACAATAACTCTGCATTCACCTGCAGAAAAAGTACTCGGTACATTGATCAATGATATTCCACTATGGTGGACTGAAATTTTTGATTGCATTTCAAATAAACAAGGGGAATCTTTTACGACTCTTTTTGGAGAACCAATAGTTAACCAATTTCGCCTACAGGAGCTCCAAGCAAACACAAAAGTCGCGTTTTATAGCATCCTCTGAGTTATTTTGCCGGTATTAGGAAATTTACACCCGTTTGAAAAGCAATCCCACCAAATCTATTTTCGGTCGCAAAATTCTGCGTTACCCGGGCCATTATACCGATTTTATGAGGTACCACCCAATACGATCCGAATGCACCTATTCCCGCGTTCTGGTCAGAAAGAAAACTTCCCTCTGTTCCCTTGTCGTCGGATACTTGTTTGGAATAGTTGCCAAATAACCCCACTTCATCTCCCCGGGAATTCAATAAATACGAACCACCTAAATCAAACGTAAGATGACTCCCTTCTTTAAAGTCAGTGTTTTTTTGCCACTGATTGATTTCTAATGTAGGAGCAATACTTAAATTGATCTTGGAAGTTGGTTTATATTTAAGAGCACCACGTATATTATGTGACCAATATCCATGCCCCCCATTATCTAAACTACCATGCTCGTATTTCCCAGTCGGCGCCCATAGGCCATAATTTAATGCATATTGAAACTTTCCCTGCTTCCATGATAACCAGATTGGCTGTACATACATGTCGCCAAATCCTAAACTTTTATTGGTAAAAACATATCTTCCAGGACCTGTCTGCTGCGAATAGTAGTCCAACGCAATATTGGCGGTAGGACTGTTTACTGTCGGGATAACCATCAGTCCCCAATTGGCGCCCAAAATCTTTCCCTTTCCTCCGTAAATTGCCATCAGGATAAAAGAATGCGTGATCACCTTTTGTTCAATTTGTAAAGCAGTAGGATTTCCAGGAACCGGATTAATCAATTGATCTGTCTTTTTACCCTGCCCATTGAAATAATTCATATTGGCATAACCATACCATACTGGTATAATCAACCCTTCATGCGGAGCAAAATAATCGTTGGGATTAAACGATGAACCGTTGTAATGCCCCTGACCATAAACTTTCATCATGGAAAGGATAAATAGAAACACATAAAATATCTTTTTCATATGACGAATCATTAATCCCTTATAATATCATTCAAAATGCAAACAACTCTACACGTGTTTTGTTGTCTATTTCGGAGATGC
>NZ_DIJR01000035.1:0-73554 GCF_002421245.1 Sphingobacterium sp. UBA5639 | reverse complement strand
AATAAATTTGAGACAGCTTCTTAATATCTTATCACAGTATGCCCCTGTCTAAAGCAGAATCTTACGACTTACCGCTTTATCGATGGTAATATATCCCGGATAGAATACCGACTGCCCTGCGATATTGATAGAAGGTTTCACTTTTAACGTAAATATTCCCTTTTTATTCTCATCGCTCGACATTAAAAAATCCTGCAGGTCCGAATTCTTCAACAAATCATAGATATTGGTCGCTATACGCACATTGGCTACGGTAGATTCTCCGGGCTCTATTTGTAATGATTGATTGACAATCCCTTCCACAAGCTGCTGTCCACCATAAAGAATGATATACTGAAACTTATTAATGGATGCCTTTTTGAGCGTCGGGTTGTCTATTTTAAGCCTGATAACTGCATTCAATGGAATATCTTTCCGCAAATAGGCCAACGCCAGGCTTGGCGCTGCTCCCAGGTCGATTTGATTATTCTTGATCAGTCGTTGCAATGATGTTCCGGCCAACCGAATACTATCTACCGATTCCACATCGAACTTACATTTCGCCAAATTCTCGATCTGTGCCTTTTGTCGATTCACGCCGCAGCCGGAGATAAACAAACCCAGCAGAACCAAACATCCAAATAAAATTTTCTTGCTCATAATCCCTATTTTCCTCCAAATTTATATAAAACTCCCAGTGTAAACAATGGGTACCCTGCTTTTAAATAGGTATTACTTTTAAAACCAAATACCATACCGTTCGTATATTGCAGCTTCCATCCTTTCCCTAAGCCCATCCTTGTATAAAATACAGGTTCAATAAGCATATTGTCTTCTTTCTCTGCCGGAAGACCATCAATAGCGAAATTCTTCATCCGCATATTGCTCAACCGAATGATGGTACCGTAATCGATATCGTGCCGGTTGCCAAACAACTTTAGGGCATCCTTTTTCTCCGATGAAAAGTTTACCTGCACAAACACCTTTTCAAAATCCATATCCTTCGTTTCCACAATAGCTTGTCCCATCGTCGACGAACGCTTATCAACCACACTGGTATTGCCTAGCCCATACCCCCCGTAAACCTCAAACACACGATTATTTTTCCGACCGAAGCGTGTATAATAGCCAATCCCCGCTTCGCCCATCTTTTGCGCATAGTCTTTGATATTGGATTTATTATCCACATAGGAACCATTGGCAATGACAGCTACATGATCGGTTACGGCTACCCCCAGGTTGGCCGATACATTAGCCTTTGTATTGATATTACCGGAAACATATACCTCCCCAGCTTCTGTAAACATCGGCGCTGAAGGCACATTAGGCATGTAAATCGAACTACAGGAATAAAATGAACAGGCAAATAACCCCGCACACAAACCATATCCAAACTTGTTGTATTTCATATGTAAGTATTTATTCAATCGTGCTTGCATCCAATGGTATTCCGGAATGTTTCGCCTATTGTCTTAAAAACACCTATCCTTTATAAAAATTGTACCAAAGCTTTACATTTAACAGAAAATAACAATTTAAATAAAACCAAAACCTTAACGCACTCATTACCAACTCCGATAAATTGGCGGGGCAGCAGCGCTGCGGGCCAACGATATTGCCAACAGTGGCTCTGTGCAACGAAAGTGCAGCAAGTAGCATCCGATTTCGTTCCTATTGCCCAAGGGTAGATCCATGGGAGAACAGACAAACAAAAAAAGGCATCAATTTCTTGATGCCTTTCCAATATTGTTGCAAAACCTTACGCTTGTTCTGTAGGAACTACAGATACATAAGATTTATTGTTAGCTTTTTTACGGAAAACTACTTTACCGTCTACTAAAGCGAACAATGTGTGGTCTTTACCAATACCAACGTTTGTGTCAGGATTGTGTTGTGTACCGCGTTGGCGTACGATGATGTTACCAGCGATTGCTTGTTGACCACCGAAGATTTTGATACCTAAACGCTTGCTATGTGACTCACGGCCGTTCTTAGAACTACCCGCACCTTTTTTGTGTGCCATTTCTTTATCTTAATTTAAGACTATTTGTCTGATTAAAAATTCAATTATAACGTAATACCAGTGATCTGGATTTTAGAAAATTGTTGACGGTGACCGTTTTTCTTTTTGTAGCCTTTACGACGTTTTTTCTTGAAAACGATAACTTTATCGCCTTTTAAATGAGACAAAATTTTAGCCGAAACTTTTGCACCAGCAACGCTAGGTGTACCAATGGTAAATTTACCACCGTCTTCTGCTAACAATACATTGTCAAATTCAATACTAGCGCCTTCATCTCCTTGTAAACGGTGTACAAAAAGGAACTGGTCTTTTGCAACCTTAAATTGCTGTCCTGCTATATTTACTATTGCGTACATTGTTAATTAATTAAATGTGTTATTAAATGAAGGGCAAAAGTAATCAGTTTTTATCATAATTCAAAGACAAATTTACTTTTTCGTTTCCATTTAAACGTTATCAGTTGAACAGCATGACCTTAATCCGTATTAGGACAACGCTGTTCACGCCTGTTTCCGCTTACCAAACCAAAATTCTTTTCTCCGGTGCCACATACATTTTTGCTGTAGGCTGTACATTAAATGCTTTATAGAAAGCCTCCATATTGTATACGGGACCATTTACCCGAAATTGTTCGGGGCTATGTGGATCAACTTTTAAACGTAGCCGCATGCGCTCATCGCTGCTCTTTACGCGCCACACTTGCGCAAAACTCAGGAAGAAACGTTGATCTGGAGTAAAGCCATCAATCTTGTCCTGCCCCTGCCCTTGTTTGGTTAATTTAAAGGCATCATAGGCAATATTTAAACCGCCGATATCCGCCAGGTTTTCACCTAAAGTAAGCTCACCGTTTACATGTTGATTGTCCAACAGTGTAAAACCACCATATAACTTCGCTACCTGATTAGCGCGTTCCGTAAACTGTTTCGCATCCACGGCAGTCCACCAGTCATTCAAGTTGCCGTCTTTATCATATTGGCGCCCCTGATCATCAAAACCATGTGTCATCTCGTGTCCGATAACGGCACCGATAGCGCCATAATTGATTGCATCGTCCGCGTTGGCATCAAAGAAGGGGAACTGCAAGATGCCGGCCGGAAATACAATCTCATTATACGGTGGATTGTAATAGGCATTCACCGTAGGTGTTGTCATCAGCCATTCTGCCTTGTCAACCGGTTTACCAATTTTACCCACCATTTCTTTATAAGCATGCTTTGCAGCAGACTGCAAATTGGCATAGTAGGTATCTTTGGCGACTTCCACATCACTATAATCTTTCCACTTCTCCGGGTAGCCGATTTTTTTGGTGAAGGCTTCCAATTTTTCAATCGCTTTCTTTTTGGTTTCAGGCGTCATCCAGTCCAATTTCTCAATGCGGCTCTTATAGACTTTCTGCAAATTGTCGACCAATTCGAGCATTCGTTTTTTTGCTTCGGGCTTGAAGTATTCATCCACATACAACTTACCCACAATCTCGCCAAGATTCTCGTCCGCCGAACTCACCATCAGCTTCCAACGCTCTTTCTCCTGCTTCTGACCATTTAGGGTTTTCCCGAATAATTCAAACTTGGCCTCCCGGAAACCTTTGCTCAGTGCCGTCGCAGAAGCATTCGCTAAATCTGCTTTTAGTTTTGTCTTCCAGCTATCTAAGGACTGCGACTTCAACAAATTATTTAAAGCAAGGTAAAATTTGGGCTGCTGTACCAAAATCGTGTCGGTCTTCACATCCAAGCGTTGCAGAATATCTTTCCAGTTGAGGTTTGGCGTTTGCTTCTGAAATTCCTGTACCGCAAATTTGTGGTAGTTTTTAATGGGATCCCGCAATTCTACAGGTGTGGCATGCGATTTGGCAATTTCTGTTTCCAGGCGTAGCACTTCCTCAGCCGACTTTTGGGCATTTGCCCCTTCACCGATCAGTCCGAATAACTTGACCAGATACGCGACATAGGCCTCCCGGATCTTCTTCGCTTTCTCATCCTGATCTAAATAATAACTTGCTTCAGGCAGGTTGAGTCCCCCCTGAAAAAATTGCAATACATTCTTAGTGCTGATCCGGTCATCCGCGGCGACATAAAAGGTAAAAAGATCACCATCGCCCTCCTTAAATCCATCTGCAGCATACGCAATCAATTCATCAATACTTTTCAATCCATTGATTTTTTGAATGGCCCCTTCGATCGGTTTCGCACCCAATTTATCGATCGTCACCGTATCCATACCACTCGCATAGAAATCGCCAGCCTTTTGCTGATCTGAACCTTTTTTGTTGTCGGACTTTGCGGCCCCTTCCAAAATAGATTTCAGGTTTGCCAGATTTTCGTCGGCGAGCACATAAAAGGAGCCCCATCCTGTTTCCGATGCCGGGATCTGCGTATTTTTCATCCAGCTTCCATTCGCATATTGGAAGAAATTATCTCCTGGATTCACCGTCGTATCCATACCTGAGACATCAAAAAAATTTGTGCGGACCTCCTGAGCAGTATCGCTTTTCTTATTTGACTGACATGACATCATCATTAAGACCATGGATAGCGTCCCCCATTTGACTTTTTGTATCATATTTTAAGAGATTAAAAGCGTATTTAAATTTTACTTCAAAAGTTTCACTTCGTACAGATCCTTCCGCCTATCCTTCTTCACTTTAACAGTACCATACTCATGTAGGTCGCGCAGCGCATACAGATCAACGTCGGCAATAAGCACCATCTCCGCATTCGGTGTCGCCTCGGCTTTGATGGCATTATTGGGAAAAGCAAAGTCTGAAGGAGTAAAAACGGCGGACTGCGAATATTGTATATCCATATTATTCACACGCGGCAAATTACCCACAGAGCCAGCAATAGCCACATAACATTCATTTTCTATCGCCCTGGCCTGCGCGCAGGTACGCACCCGGATGTACCCGTTTTGGGTATCCGTCATAAAGGGCACAAATAGAATCTGCATGCCCTGATCGGCCAAAATACGGCTCAGTTCAGGAAACTCGACATCGTAACAGATCAACAGCCCTACTTTACCACAATCGGTGTCAAATACTTTCACTTCACTACCACCCACCATACCATAGTATTTAAATTCATTTGGCGTGATATGAATTTTTTTAAACTCATCCAGCTTACCGTTGCGATGACAGAGGTAGGAAACATTGTAGAGTTTTTTGTTTTCCATCAATGGCATGGAACCCGCAATGATATTAACGTTGTAGGATACAGCAAACTGTTGAATGCGGTCGATAATCTCGGAGGTATGCTGCGCAAGCCTTTCCATCGCCACGCGCTCGGGAAGATCGTTATAAGGGCTCATGAGTGGCGTATTGAAAAATTCCGGAAACATGATAAAATCTGTTCCATAATCACTCACGGTATCCACAAAAAACTCGATCTGATCATAAAATGCCTCCAGATTATCAAACAAGCGCATCTGCCATTGCACCAGCCCCAAACGGATCGTCTGCTTGGTGGTCGAAATGGACCGTGTCTCTGACTCATAATAAATATTATTCCATTCCAACAGGGTAGCAAACTCCATCGATTCAGCATCTTCAGGCAGATAATGCTTGAGTATTTTTTTGACATGAAAATCATTTGAAAGCTGAAAGGTCAGCGTCGGATCATAGATCTCCTTGCGTTTGACTTTCTCGATGTAAACCCGCGGACTCATTTTATCCGCATAGTTATGGTAATTGGGAATACGGCCCCCGGCAACAATACATTTGAGGTTCATCTGTTCACACAGCTCCTTACGCGCATCATAGAGACGCCGGCCGAGACGTAACGCCCGATGTGCCGGATGAACAAACACTTCTATCCCGTAAAGGGTGTCTCCATCATCACTATGCTTGGTAAACTTACCGTCATCGATAATCTCATAATAGCTATCGTAAATATTATTCTTTTTTGAATTCAGGATAATGGACAAGGCACAGGCAACGACATGTCCATCAATCTCCACACATAATTGCCCTTCGGGAAATATATCAATCAAATCCTGAATATTTTCCTTTGACCAGGTCTCACCTGCACCATCATAAGCCTGTTCCATCGATCGTTTCAAATCAACATAATCCTTCTTTGTCAAGTTCCGCACTTGAATATCCATATAAATCTCCTTTTTGAATTAGTTACCTAAATTTAGTAAAAGTAAATGCCAAGTCCAAAACTAGCAATAGCTCACAGGCGAATATCAGATGGCACCCAACTTCATATTTTAGACAGTGCTTACTCAGTGATTGTTCAGTGCTCGTTCAGTGCTTGCTCAGTGTAGACTGAATATGCACTGACTTATTACTGTCTAAACATTGATTAAGAAATATTAATAGGCACTACCTGATATGCAGATGTTTCAATTTTAATTAGATCTTGATGATCTTATCCCTTAACAGGTAGTTAGGGCAATCGTCTTTTTCATACATGAACCCAATTGGAGCATCGGAAAGACTTTGCTGAAATCAAGGACATAAAAAAAGCGCCAATGTTCAATTGGCGCTTTTGATATCTCAATGATAGCTGCAATCAACTATGCTTGACCTTGTGGCGTTCCAAAAGGGAATGCAACTGTAGGATCACCACCTTGTTGAGGTTGTTCAGCAACACCTAAGTCCATTTTAATTGGGCCATTTAATGCTTCGAAACGGTTCACGTTATCAACCAATGCACCTAACAAGCGTTTTGCATGCTCTGGAGTCAAAACGATTCTTGATTTCACTTTTGCTTTTGGCACTCCTGGCATCACACGGATAAAGTCAACCACAAATTCAGTATTAGAGTGAGTGATAATCGCAAGATTTGAGTAGGTTCCTTCTGCTACTTCTTCTGTCAACTCGATGCTCAATTCGTTTTGATTTTGGTTATTTTCCATAATAATTCTAATGATAAGTTAATATATTCTTAAATTCTACTTTGTAAATGTTCTAAAATCTTGTCCGTTCTCAATATTCAATAATGTTTCGTAGATCAACCGGATCACGTTATCCACATCTTCCTTGTGCACCATCTCCACTGTTGTGTGCATATAACGGAGTGGTAAAGAAATCAATGCAGACGGTACACCACCATTGCTATAGGCAAATGCGTCCGTATCAGTTCCTGTAAAACGAGAAGAAGCCTGACGCTGGAAAGGAATATTATTCTTCTCAGCAACTTTAACCAACAGTTTATTCAGATTAATCTGAACCGCTGGAGCGTAGGACAATACCGGACCTTTACCTGAAAATAGATCGCCCTGTGTGATCTTATTGATCATCGGAGTTTGCGTATCATGTGTCACATCAGTTACGATGGCGACATTCGGTTTGATACGATCTGCAATCATTTCGGCACCGCGTAAACCAATCTCTTCTTGCACCGAATTTACGATATATAATCCAAATGGCAATTTCTTTTTATTCTCTTTTAGCAAACGAGCAACCTCAGCGATCATAAAACCACCAGCACGATTGTCCATAGCCCGCCCAACATAATAACGGTCGTTAAGGATAGAGAATGTATCTTCGTATGTAATGACACAACCGACATGTATTCCCAAGGCTTCAACCTCTTCTTTGGTACTACAGCCACAGTCCAAAAAGATATTTTTCAGCGAAGGATTTTCTTCTTTCTCTCCCGAACGCGTATGAATTGCCGGCCAGCCGAATACCGCTTTGACAATGCCCTTTTCCGTATGAATATTCACGCGCTTAGACGGCGCAATCTGGTGATCTGAACCACCGTTACGTATTACATAGATCAGTCCGTCTTTGGTAATGTAATTGACAAACCAAGAAATCTCATCCGCATGAGCCTCTATAACGACCTTATACTCCGCTTTTGGATTGATTACCCCTACAGCTGTACCGTAGTTGTCAACGAATGTATCATCAACATAAGGCTTCAAATAATCCAACCACAGGCGCTGTCCTTCCCACTCAAATCCTGTAGGAGAAGCATTATTGATATATTTCTCAAAAAATGAAAGCGAATCTTTCGTCACAACCGCGTCGTGCTTCGGCTCTTTTTTCTTGTTTTTTTCTGCCATCTTTTCCTTTTCTATTTACTTTCGTCAAAATATGAAAATTTCAATGAAATGCAAAAGTAAAAATGTTTTTTGAAATATTGTTTGCGCAATTTATTTTAGGTTATACGCTCCTCTTTAAGTAAAAAGGATCCGCAAAAGACAATATTTTGTTCACGATGAATGAATTAGATCCGCAGCCCAATGATATTCTGCTTAAAAACAAATTGTAGGAATAAAAAAATGAGATTAAAGCTTATCTTTACTTCAAAGTAATTTAAAAAGCTATAAAATTTATGAATTCAATATTAAGTGCAATACATTGGAATATTGACCCCGAAATGTTCAACTTTGGCGCTTTTGCCCTTCGCTATTATGCCTTATGCTGGTTGTTAGCATTTTTTGTTTCATACGTGATCATGTTGCGTATATTCAAAAAGGAAGGCCGCACACAGGAACAGTTGGATCAGCTTTCAATTTATATTTTTCTGGGCACTTTGATCGGAGCACGATTAGGACACTGCCTATTTTACGATTTTGACTATTACAAAGATCATATACTTGAAATCTTCCTGCCATTCAAATGGGATAAAACAGGATTTCATATTACCGGCTTCGCAGGATTGGCTTCCCATGGCGGCGCCATCGGAATTATCCTCGCACTCTATTTATTCTGCAGAAAAACAAAAACCGACTTCTTGTGGTTAGCGGACCGATTGGTCGTTGTAGTCCCTATTGCCGGTGCACTTATCCGTATCGGAAATTTCTTCAATTCCGAAATTATTGGCACACCTACAGATCTACCCTGGGCTATCGTGTTCGAACGTGTAGACAATGTACCACGCCACCCTGGGCAGCTTTATGAAGCAATCGCCTATATTTTGATCTTTATTATCATTGGTTCCCTATTCAAATCAAATCCCAATCGCCAAAAAGGTCAATTATTTGGTATATTCATGGTCCTATTATTTGGTGCACGCATGGTCTTGGAACATTTTAAAATTGACCAGGAAGCTTTCGAGCAAAGTATGGCTTTAAACATGGGCCAATTACTGAGTATACCTTTTATTTTGGTGGGCTTCTACTTTATCTTCCGGAAAACCTAAGCTTAAAACAGGCCGCAATATATCCTTGTTTGCAAATACAAGATTTTACAGGCATCTTTTCTAGTAAAGATGCCTTGTTTTTTTTCTATACCTGCAAAGATTACTATATTAGGCTTCAATAAATAATATATCTTTTTACAACAAGAAACTTAAGCCTAAAATGAGTCTAACACAAGCTGCATCTGTCGAAGCAAATGAGAAGATGCTTCAATACAATGGTCAATATGGAGAATTTGGCGGATCTTACATCCCACCGGTATTGGAAGAGCAATTGAATAAACTGGCTGCTTTTTTCGATAGTCATGTCCAAAAAGAAGAATTCCAGAAAGAGTTTATTGCGATCTTAAAACATTATGTCGGTCGCCCCTCACCTTTATATTACGCGAAGAATTTAAGCGAACACGTAGGTTCCAAAATCTATTTAAAGCGGGAAGATTTAAACCATACAGGTTCCCACAAGATAAACAACTGTATCGGTCAAATTCTTTTGGCTAAACAAATGGGAGCTACAGAGATCATTGCCGAAACTGGCGCCGGTCAACATGGTGTTGCAACAGCAACAGCAGCAGCATTGTTAAACATCCCCTGTAAAGTATTTATGGGCGAAATCGATGCTGCGCGGCAGGCCCTGAACGTCAAACGCATGGAATTGTTGGGTGCCGAGGTTGTAACGACCAACTTAGGTAGCCGTACATTGAAGGATGCCGTAGACGCGGCCTTGATGTATTACGTCGAAAATCCCACATCCTATTATCTGCTGGGATCGCATGTTGGCCCACATCCCTATCCAAAAATGGTCGGCTATTTTCAAAGCGTTATCGGTAAAGAAGCACGCCAGCAGATCCTTGATCAGGAAGGGCGCCTTCCCGACAGCATCTTTGCCTGTGTGGGTGGCGGGTCAAATGCGATTGGCTTATTTTCGGGTTTTCTCGATGATCATGCCGTCGAAATTCATGGTGGTGAAGGTGGTGGCACCGGGACTTATCCAAAAACAGCAGCGACACTTTCTTTTGGTAAACCAACTGTATTCCAGGGGACATTTTCATACTGTCTGGTCGATGATGAAGGTAATCCGATCCCCTCAACCTCGGTATCTGCAGGCCTTGATTACCCGGGGATATCGCCGCAACATGCCCAGCTAAAAGATAGCAATCGTGCAAACTATCATCCCGTGACTGACACCGAGGCGATTGATGCCTACAAGTTGCTTTCCCGACTGGAAGGTATTATTCCGGCCATTGAATCGTCTCATGCTGTTGCCCTTGCGGTGAAATTGCTCAAAGACAAAAACCAAGTCGCTATTGTGAACCTTTCGGGACGTGGCGACAAGGATGTTGACCGCGAATTCTAGACGGTAACATCAAAATACATGAGTAGACCGAGTGCCGAGCCCTAGGTTATGCACTCGGTCTAAACATTTTATCCATTAGCTAACGATCGCCAAGATGAAACGACCTAGAAAACGTCGAATAGTTTTAAAAACAGTCATCAGCCTCCTCGTCTTACTTTGCCTGGGCCTGATAGGTTATAATCTTTATCCCGAACCAACGTTGGATCGGCATGCGAAAGTGGACAAACTGATTGTCTATAAATCTAAAAGGACACTATTGGCCTATAGCAAGGGAAAGCTCCTAAAATCATACCGTATTTCACTAGGCGGTCAACCTGTGGGCGACAAAGAATTTGAAGGTGATTTAAAAACACCCGAGGGTCTTTATACGATCAACGATAAAAATCCATATAGCGACTATCACAAAAACCTAGGTGTCTCCTATCCGAATGAACAAGATATCGCCCATGCCAAAAGTTTAGGAAAAGATGCCGGTGGCGACATCAAGATCCACGGACTCCGAAACGGACTAGGCTTTATTGGTAAACTGCAACGCCACATGGACTGGACTTTCGGTTGTATGGCACTTACAAACTCGGAGATTGACGAGCTTTTTGACGCTGTTCCAATAGGCACAACTATTGAAATAAAGCCCTAGCGGAAATAAAGCCTTGACTGAAATAAACGCTTAGCATCCGTTCCTTGACACTCATCTGTAGGCGATCTAACCCTTCCGTCCTATTTTTTCCCACAGCCTATTTTCAAAATACTACAAGATAAACCCTAAATATTACAACCCCATGTCTAATAAATTAGCGATTTTTGAGTTTACATGAGTAACTTGTATTTAAAATAATTCTTATGAAACTTGCAATAAAGAATATGGTATGCAATAGGTGCATAATGGTTGTTGAAAATGAACTGGCGAAGCTCAATCTCCATGTTAAGCATATTTCTTTGGGCCAGGTGGAAATTGAAGAAGAACTGACCAAAGCGGAGAGCAAGCAACTTGCTGAAAATTTTTCGGAACTTGGGTTTGAACTTATTGACGATAAAAGAACCGTCATCATCGAACAGGTAAAACATGTGGTGTTGGATCTCATCCGTAATCAACATAACGACACCAGCCTTAATCTTTCCGAAATCATCAGCAAGAAAGTGCACCATGATTACAACTACATCTCCAATCTATTTTCGGATGTTGAAGGGATCACCATCGAAAAATACTTCATCGGCCAGAAAATTGAATATGTCAAAGAGCTATTGGTTTACGATGAACTGACATTAAGTGAGATTGCCTATAAACTCAATTACTCCAGTGTTGCCTATTTAAGTAATCAATTCAAAAAAGTAACCGGATTGACGCCAAGCCACTTTAAACAGATCAAAGACAATAAACGTAAGCCGCTCGATAAAATCAACGAGTAAAGGCGTGGAACGACAAAAGCAAGCTTCATAGCAGCCTCGGCCGCCAGGATTAGAAAACAGACAAAAAACAGAAGCAACTGGTCAAAGAAAAGAAGCAGCAGGCCAAAGAAGAGCAGGTCAAAAAAGCAACTGGTCAACAAAAAGAACAGCAGGTCAAAAAAGAAAAGGCTTCCGAGCGGAAGCCTTTCTTTTAAAATTGCCCTTTCAAATTAGCAACCCTTATCTTGAATATCTCTAATTCTTTTTGTTGTTGATTGATAAAAGAATTGTCCTCCAGTTTTCCGACCACAATATCACGTTCTTCATCATTGGCATAGACCATGTTTTTGAACTGATTTTTGTAGTCTTTGGCCCGGGATTTATAAATCTGTTCACCAATCCAGATCCGGTGCCCAAGCGCCTGATCCAACAAAGATACAATTTTATCTGTTGATAAAACCATACCTTCCAAATTTAAGACTTCGATTAAAGACAAGAGTGCATGTTCACGTTTATCTAGGGGGTAATCTTTACTTTTATCATGATAGAATTCATGAATATCATCCCACGAATCTATCTTTTTTGATTTGATATCATCTAAGAAAGTGTGCAGGGCATTGCTTTCGATCAGCTGTCCACCGATATTCTCCCAGTTCGTACGCGATCGGCCCGTTAAGGAGGCCATAATACCCTGCAGTGACATACCTTCCTCGAGGGCATCCATCAGGTGCAGTACACCATAATACTTAATAAACGAACGATATAAGTGATAAGCCTCGCCAACCTTCTGAATAACAGTCGGTCTGCGTGAATTTTCGGCCCCTTGCAACACGATGGTCTTATCTTTTAGGTCCATGTTGTTGGCAAGCAGTGCCCGACCGGCAACAATACGTTCGCGCTCATCCTTCCCTGCTGCAGTGTGAAGGCTGTCTGCAACGGCCAAGGCCAGCATATCCATCCCTTCAAACATTTCATTCACCGTATCCGGTGCCAACATATCGTATTCAAAATATTGATTTTTGAAATGTCGATTGTCCCGCGCCGCATACTTATTCGCATTTCGTACCAATGCGTACATATTGTACATAAACCAATACCCCGGAATCAGGACCAGTTGATCATGTTGTACGTCATTGCTTACTAAGGTGAAAGGTAGCTTAATATCCAGTTCATGCAGAAAATCCCCTTTTACAATCAGGCAATACGATGCAAATCTGGAGTTGTGTTTTAGACTGACACAGAGTCCGGGCCAAAAACCACGTCCCGCGATAATTTCACCATCCGCAGCTCTGGAGTTGTGATTCGATCCTACAGTTGCTCCAGCAGCCATATTGCTTTGGCCCATCACCAATGCCGCACATAAAAACGAGTTGTTATGGTGCTGTTCATGGGCTGGAAAAATCAGGGAATTTAATACTTCACAACAGGAAATTGTCGAGTTGTCACCCAAATAAGAGTTGATCAAGCGCGCACCATATTTCAATTGCGAATAGGAAGCCAAGATAAAACGTACGGCTTTAACGCCATAAAATATACGACAGCCATAGCCAATAATTCCATTAACAAGCTCACAGCCTTCACCGATCTGCGTATACGATTCCTGCGAGGAATTGACGGTTACATTTTTCAGCTTGCTGACCCCTTTGATATAAACATCAGTCCCGATCTTGACATTCTTGATCGTTAACGTATTTTTGATGACACAACGGTCGCCAATTTGGCTGTAATAGCCGCGTTGACTTCCAAATTTTTGATCCGTCAGTTCTCCAAATCGCTGCTGTAAAGCATGATCATGCCGATTGCGGGTCCAAAGGTATACATCTGCAGCCTGCATGCCATCAAATGGGTAAACCGAGCGGGCACCATTTTCGTTGCAGAGCTCCAGCTCGATCCGTTTCTCCGACTCTTCACCGTCACGGAGGATGCCATTACCAAACTTGGCTGTACTACCGGTCTCCATTTCCTTGATCTGGCTCAACAGCACTTCATTGCCAACAATAAAGTAGGACAAGTAGCCCACATAATGAACAGCAACATCGTCACCAAAGTCCGAGCTGATGATCGTCGAATGGTACAGGCCAATGGGCAGCTGCAAATTGCGGTAATCCAGGTAACTCGGACTCAAATTGCCGATACGGACCAGACCATAGAACTTACAGTGCTGCACCTGATTCGGATCGAAGACTGCCGATACTTTGACCTTGGTCCAGTCGCTTGACCAGTTACCGTTATGAATCAACTGTTGAATCTCCGTTTCCGTCAGATCGCGGTAGTCATTACGCGGGTTTTGCTGAAAGCGCAGGGTATATTCATCTTGTCCTGCTGGAATAAATTCATCTGGGATAAATCCATAGCCCAGCTGTTCCAAAGGTTTTTTCTTCAATACACTCATAGGCCTCCTTACTCTACAGTTACCGACTTCGCCAGGTTACGTGGTTTGTCCACATCCAATCCGAGTTCTACACCAATATAATACGATAGCAGTTGCAATGGTACAACCGAAATCAATGGCGCAATAATCTCATCTGCCTCCGGAATTTCCATAAAATCATCCGATAGATTTTCAGAAACGGTATCGCCCTTGGTAACCACCGATATGATCTTTCCCTTACGTGCTTTGATCTCCTGAATATTTGAAACAATCTTCTCGTGATAAGCATCTTTTGTAGCGATAAAAACAACAGGCAAGTTCTCATCAACCAATGCGATCGGTCCATGTTTCATCTCTGCTGCAGGGTAACCTTCGGCATGGATATAGGAAATTTCCTTGAGTTTAAGCGCACCTTCCAGGGCAACCGGGAAATTATATCCCCTACCCAAGAAAAGAAAGTCGCGGGCATCTTTGTACTTTTTGGCAATGGTTTTAATTTTATCAACCTGCGTATCCAAAATCCACTCCACCTTTTCAGGCACTTCATTTAATTCCTTTGCGAGTTTTTGATAACGCTCTTCACTGATGGAGCCTCTTAAAGAAGCAATCTTTAAGGCAATCAGGTTCAATACAGTCAACTGTGCTGTAAATGCTTTCGTACTTGCTACGCCGATTTCTGGTCCAGCATGGGTATAGGCACCTGCATCCGAAAGTCGGGCGATAGAAGATCCAACAACATTGACCACACCCAATATAATAGCACCCTGTTTTTTTGCATTTTCCAACGCAACTAATGTATCAGCCGTTTCACCACTTTGGGAAATCGCCAGGATCACATCTCCCGGATGAATAACCGGATTACGGTAGCGGAATTCCGACGCATATTCAACTTCTACATTTATGCGGCACAATTCCTCAATAACATATTCTGCAATAAGCCCGGCATGCCAGCTGGTACCGCAGGCAACAATTACAATGCGATTGGTGTTGCTGATCTCACTGGCAAATTTTTCAATGCCGCTCAGTGTAATCTGATGGGATTGCAGATCCAAACGTCCACGCATCGAGTCAAAGATCGTTTGCGGTTGCTCAAAGATCTCTTTCAACATAAAGTGATCAAAGCCCCCTTTTTCAATAGCTGACAGTTCCAGATCCAATTTTTGGACATAAGGTGTGATGCGCTCATTACCCAGATTTTTAAGGATCAGCTCCTCTGGTGTGATAATGGCCAGTTCATAGTCATTGATGTAAACAACTTCTTTGGTATACGCTAACATCGGGGAAGCATCTGAACCCAAAAAATGCTCATTTTTACCGATACCAATTACCAAAGGACTTCCCTTACGTGCTGCAATAATACGATCCGGATGACCTGCTTCCAATACGAGGATTACATAGGCCCCGACGACCCGTTTCAAAGCAATACGGATCGCTTCTTCTAACGAGCATTCATTCTGCGATTGGATTTCTTCGATAAAGTTGACCAGAACCTCTGTATCAGTATCACTTTTAAACGTATAACCTTTATTTATTAATTCTGATTTTAAGGAAGCATAGTTTTCAATGATGCCATTATGAATCATCGCGATGCGTCCGCTATTGGAATAATGCGGATGTGCATTCCGATCAGAAGGTTCACCATGGGTAGCCCAACGGGTGTGGCCTATCCCTGTGGTCGACTGTAGATCTTTTCCGTACACAAACTCTTCCAAGTTTGCGACTTTACCTGTTTTTTTGTAAACATCGATCTGCTCACCTTTATGCAATGCCACTCCAGCACTGTCATAACCACGGTATTCTAACTTTTGTAATCCGTCAATGACGATACCATACGCCTGACGATAACCTGTGTATCCTACAATTCCACACATGTATGTCTCAATTTTAAGTGTATATTTTGTTAATGCGCCGCAATGTAATAAAAAATATTTACGCAATCGATTGATTAACCTAAAATTAACACAAAAAAGGCGGCTAATGTTTTATTAGCCGCCTTTTTCTATTGTAAAATGTATTATTTTTTAATGTTCTGCCACGTCGACATGGTCATAATCTTCCTTCATCAAGGCTTCATAATTTGTCTTTTCTTTCTTTCCAAAACGACGTTGAAGACTGTCAAATATGGAGTACACCACCGGTACAACAACCAAGGTTAAAAATAAAGAAGATAACAAACCACCAATGATAACGATCGCCAGACCTCTATTCATATCGGCACCGTCTCCAGTAGCGATTGCGATAGGAATCATACCAAATACCATGGCAATTGTCGTCATCAAAATCGGACGAAGACGCGCGTGATTGGCTGCCACCAACGCATCGTGTGTATTATCGCCAGCTTCCTTACGATGGTTGGCAAAGTCAACCAGCATGATCGCATTTTTGGCCACCAGACCAATTAACATGATGATACCCAAAATCGTAAATATATTCAAGGTCTGATTTCCCAGCGCCAAGAACAATAGGGCTCCGATAAACGACAATGGAATCGAGAACAAGACCACAAATGGTGTGATAAAACTATCGTATAAAGCAACCATTACCAAGTATACTAGGATAATAGATGCCAATAAGGCAATACCCAAAGTACCAAAACCTTCGGTTTGGTTTTCCATATTACCACCCCAGATAAAGACGATACCCGGTTTACGCGGCAGTTTTTCAAACTGTGCCTGCCACTCTTGTGCTACGGTACCCATTGGTCTACCGATTGCCTGTCCCTGAATGGATACTGCCGGCGACTTGTCGCGACGTTCCAACAACGTAGGTCCCGAACCAAAAGTTACATTGGCAAATTGATCCAAAGAAATAGAGGCACCCTGATTATTGATAAATTTCAGATCACGTACGTTGTCGATATTGGCACGACCATTTTCCGCATAGCGGATATTGATATCGTACTCGTTATCACCCGCTCTGTATTTGTTATCCGTATTTCCTGAAAATGCCGTCTGCATTGTCATCCCCACAGTAGAGACATTCAGTCCCAAAGAGGTCATTTTATCACGGTCGATCTTCACATTGATCTCAGGGTTACCCGCTTCAGAAGTCAATTTGACACCCGCAGCCCCAGGAATCTTACGTAATTGATCTGCCGCCTTCTCTGCAAATTCCTGTGCATCTTCGACAGAAGCACCGATAATGGTCAGCTTCAATGGTGCCTGCTCCGCTCCCATGATACCCACGTTGACGGTTTTGATTTTTGCACCGATCAGTTTATTTTCCAGTTCACGCTTCAGCGTCGCTGAATACACCTGTGAGTTACCCTCAAAATTTTCCTTGTCGAGGATCACGTGGATCTCCGATTTATAACGCGAACCCGTTGTTGAAGCCATACCGTCCGAAGACTGCCCCACTGTCGTAATAATTTCTTTGACATCAGGTTTCGATTTAATGTAAGCCTCCGCTTTTTGCGTCAACAAGTTGGTCTTCTCCAGGGAAGCATCTTTATCGAGTTCCAACTGGATGAAAAACTCCTTACGGTCGATACTCGGGAAGAAGTCCGAACCAATATACCCCATACCGACCAAAAAAAACGATGCAACAAGTAAACCGATTGCCAAAAACAACGTAGCCAATTTCGTACCGACGTTCTTTAAAGCCCAGGTCAACAATCCCGCAACCCAATGTGTAAAGCTGTTCAAACCGCTTTCAAAACCATGAATAATACGACCAAAGAAAGAAGTTTTGCTCAAGTGCTCCAATTTACCGAAACGCGAGTATAACCAAGGCACTACCGTAAATGACACCAATAAGGATAATAAAGTCGAGATGATTACCGTCACACAGAATTGTGCCAGGATATTGGCCACCAAACCCGTAGACATCGCGATCGGCAGGAACACTACCACGATAACCAAGGTGATCGCCGTTACGGTAAATCCGATTTCCGAAGCACCATCATAGGCCGCACGCACCTTGTTTTTACCCATCTCCATGTGGCGGTGAATATTCTCGATAACAACGATCGCGTCATCCACAAGAATACCTACTACCAGGGATAAACCGAGTAAAGACATCAAGTTTAAGGTATAGCCCATCAAAAGCAAGCCAATAAAGGTAGCGATCAAAGATAATGGAATCGCCACCATGGTAATCGCCGCATTACGTAAACTTTGTAAGAAGAACAACATGATAAAGCCCACCAATGCAATGGCAATCATTAAGTCATGGATCACGTTATCGGCTGCATTCAAGGTAAATTCTGAAGAGTCATTGGCAACCAGAATTTTAATATTCTGTGCAGCATAATCCTTCTCTACACCAGAAATTACTTTTCCGTCTTTATCGTGTACCGCAATGGTTTTCTTGACAGCTTCGGACACCGCTACCGCATTTGCATCAGACTGTTTAAAGACCTGCAATAAGATTGTATTCTGACGGTCCAGGCGGGCTACTTTTTCAATCTCTTTAATACCATCCCGCACATCGGCGATATCGCGCAGATAAATCTGCACCCCTGCCGGCGTTGTGATCGGGAGGTTACGCAGCTCCTCGATTGAAGTTACTTTACCCGAAAGACGGATGGTTGTCCGGTTATCACGAGTACTGACGTTACCTGTCGGGAAATCGAGATTGGATGATGCTACAATTTGCTGTACCTGCGAAATTGTCAGTCCATAACCTTCAATTTTCTTCGGGTCTACAGAGATCTGGATTTCACGTTCCTCACCTCCGATCAGGTCCACTTTGGCAACACCATTGATCCGCGCAAAGACCGGCTGGATTTTATTGTCCAAAAGATCGTAGAGTTCTTTTTCCGATAAGTTGGACGTGACGGCCAAACTCATTATGGCCACATCATCCAGGGAGAATTTGGAGAGTGAAGGTGTCTTTACATCATCCGGCAGATCGTTGATCACGGCATTGATTTTCCGTTGAGCATCCGTAAGCAGGAAGTTGACATCCGCACCGTTGTTGAGGGTAATCATGACAATCGATACCCCTTCAAGGGAAGTCGACTCCACCTTTTTGATACTTTCCAAGGATGAAATGGCATCCTCTATTTTTTTGGTCACCGAACTCTCCACCTCTGCAGGTGAAGCTCCCGGATAGACCGTCTGTACCGTAATGACGTTAATTTCAAATTTAGGGACCAATTCATAGCCCAATCGCGTATAAGAAAACAACCCGCCTAATGTCAGTATTATAAATAATACGATAATTATACTGGGGCGTTTTATCGATATTTCGGTAATTTTCATTCGAATAATTTATTTTTAATAGCTATGCAACCGAGGTTCCATCTGCTACCGATTACAGTATGCTCTATTTAATAATCTCTACAGGGCTTTGGTCAAATAGATTGATCTGACCCGAAACAATCACTTGATCCCCATTTTGCAAACCACCTAAGATCTCGATGTAATCACCAAAGTTTCTACCTGATTTGACGTTTGTTTCGATGGCTTTACCGTTTTTCAGCACAAAGATCTTGTTGTCGCTCACACTACCCACAAAGGCATTACGAGGTACGATCAACGTATTGCTAGCAACACCTTCACCGAAGATGGCTGTACCGTACATACCAGCACGCAATTGGTTCGATGCATTATTTACCTCGATTTCCACCGGGAAGTTTAAGCTACCATCCGATTTAGGCGCAATAAAAGTTACTTTACCTATAAAGCGTTGGTCTGCATATACACTCGCTGTCACATCAACAGATTGACCGATCCTTAAGGTAGCCACATTCTTTTCGTCTACATTGACACGCAATTTCAAGGTGGCGACATTGACAATATCGAAGGCTGCAGCGCCCACATTTAGGTAAGTGCCCGGTTCGATTTTACGTGCATTGACGATACCCGATACCGAAGTTTTGATGGTCACATCGCCAGCATTCAATTTAGACGCTTTTAAGTTATTTTTCGCATTCTCAAATTGCAATTTCACCTGGTCTAACTGTTGTTTGGTTACACCACCTGTAGAGAAGGCACTTTCAAAGCGATGCAGATCGGCCTGCGCATTGGTAAATGCAGCCTGCGCATTCGCTACGTTCACATTCAGTTTATCGCCCTCGATGATCGCCAAAGTCTGTCCGGCGCTCACATGAGAACCTTCATCAACCAATACTTTCACCACTCTACCTGCAGTCTCAGCTGAAACAGTTACTTCTTGTTTCGGAGAAAATGTTCCGTTAGCCGTATAACGTAAGTCCATGGAAGATACTTTTGCCGTATCGATACGCACTGCAATAGCCACATTTTTCTTTGCTACCTCTGCAGTTTCGGCCTCATTTTTCTTTTTATTTTTATTTAACACAAAAAATATTCCTGCTAGACCAGCAGCAATAATAAGTAAGGTAATAATTCCGCGTTTCATATTGTATTAGTCAATTATTCTTTAATTAGTGATTTAAGATTTCCATTCGCTTTGATCAGCTGCACTTCAGCAATTTTATAATCGAGCAAAGAGGTATTTAAATTATTCTGGGCATCTGCATAGGCATTTTCCGCATCCAAAAGATCGGTCAATGTTGCCAGACCATTTTTGTAATTGTTGTTAGTATCTTCCAGCACTGATTTTGCCAAATCCACGTTCTTACGGTTTGACTCAATTGTTAACAAAGAATTTTTAATCTGAACCTTGGAGTTTTCTGCTGCCAGATTCAGTGCCAATTTTGTATCCGCGATATCAACCTGCAACTTATCGATATCGATCTGTGCCTGACGAACTTTAGAACGTGTGAGGAAACCATTGAAAATAGGAACCGTCAAATTAAGACCAATTCCTGAAAATCCCGACCAATTTACACCTTCAGCTTTCGAAAAGATTGGGAAAACAGGTCCCAAACCCTGACGACCGTAATTCGCAGTCAAAGATAAAGTGGGGTAGTATTTGGATGCTTCAGCTTTTTTGTTCAACTCTAGTAATTCATTTTGTTTAGTGAGCACCTGGATCTCCGTTCTACTGGACACATCAAGCGGGTCATATATGGCATCCAGAGCAACTGTTTCAAACGTTGACGCCGGCATAACAATCTGCTCCGACATCTGCATACCAATGACAAATTTTAGTGCATTCTCTTTTAATTCAACGGCATTAATCAGCTGCTGGCGAGAAGCTTTCAAATTTGTAACGGCTACATTTGTACGGTCAAGGTCAATTTTCTTCGCTAACCCATTCTTAAAAAGTCCTTCGATGACATCCCTAGTTTTGGTGGTACTTTCCAAGTTATTGTCAACCGTTTTTAACTGCAATTTGGATTGATAAACATCATAATAACTATTGGCCACCTTTTCGATCAATTGCTCATCGGTCAATGTTTTGTTGATCACATAAAATTCGCGTGTCGTCTTGGCAGCTTTCAGTCCAGTAAATACAGTTTGATTAAATAGCTGTTGGTTTAAGCTTATCGAATTTGTCGATTGCCATTTTTGTCCAAAAGCAGCCATTACTGTGGTTCCCGGTTGGCCCACAAGCTCTCCTGGTAAAGCGACCTTTTGAATCATTGGATTGTAAGTGATACCACCGTTAAAATTGACCTGTGGTAATGCACCCGATTTAACTTCCGCAATTTTATGTTCGGCATTTACGACATCGAGACCTGCCTTTTTCGCATCAGCCTTGTTCTGCAAAGCAAATTTAATCGCATCACTTAAGCTCAATTGTTGCTGTGCATGACTCTGGAAAACCATCGTACCTAATAAAAGGCTGGCTAGTATTCTGATTGTTTTCATTCCTAATTTATTTATCCTAATTTTATATCTACTTTTTATTTATACCATTAAAAAAAAGCTTGGTAGCCAGCTTTTGCTTTTGCAGCACTTCATCAAAACGATCCTGATTTGGAATTCCTGAAATGATATCGGAGATATTGCACATCAGGGATAAACTCTTCATCAATTCCACATAGATTTCGGCCGTTTCATAGAGATGCTCCCCATCGATTTCACCTTTTTCGGCACCGATCTCAAGGATCTCAAACAAGGCTTTCACATCACGGTCGTGTAGGCACTGGAAAAAATCCTGAATGGAAAGTCCCTTGATCCATTCCAGATTTTCATTCATGTGCAACATATAGTATTTCCGGACAAATGCATCGCGCAGTTCCAAAATTTTAATGATCAGCTCGTAGGTGGTGCCCACATGCACAGCCACCATCTTCTCCTCCTCTTCCCTATATTCATCCGTCAAACGCACAATCACATCCCTTATAAGTGCATTCTTTTCCGAATAATAGTAATACAAATTCGCTTTGGTAATTTTTATATCCTCCGCAATTTCATTCATCGTAGTCTTACTAAAACCGTAATGCATAAAGCGTCTTATCGCCGCATGAATGATTTGATCTTTTCTATCTTCCATTCTTCAAAAAACTCCTTTCTACTTTCTGACTTTTATCAAAAATTGTTCAAAAATATAAAAAGTAACATGTTGGACAAAATAAATTTTGAAATTGTAATAATTTTGATATTAACCTGACAACAAAACCTTCATGACTTCGCAGACACCAGCAGCAATGAAAGCAAACTGAAGGTTCTTTCTGGCCAATAAGATCAGACACTTTCAAAAAAAAAGGCAAACTCGAAAGTTTGCCTTTTATTATACGAACAGATCTATTAGAATGCGACCGTGTTCTGAAAATGTTTTAAAAACTTTCGTTTATCCAATTTATAGAGCCTTGCTGCACGATAGGCTACTCCAGTCTGCACTTCGTCGAGCTCTTTTAGAAAGCCATAATTCTGCATTTTCTTTCTAAAATTGCGTTTATCGAGTGGTTTATTCAAAATTCCCTCATACACCAGCTGTAGCTGGGTGAGTGTAAATTTTTCAGGCAGCAGCTCGAAAGCAATCGGCTTATAGGCGAGGCGGCGCTGCAACCGCTCCAGACAGAGGTCCAAAATCTGCTTATGGTCAAAGGCCAGTTCAGGTACATTCCGAACGGGGAACCATTTTGCCTGCTTCATATAGTTTGTAACAGGTTTGGTTTTCAATTTGGTATTATCCAGCTGCACGAGGGCGTAATACGCCACCGTCAGAATACGTCCCTTTGGATGCCGTTTTAATCCGGCAAAGGAATGCAGCTGATCCATAAATACATCTTTCAAACCTGTATTCTCATACAAAATTCGTTTTACGGCATCTTCCATCTCTTCGTCATTATCCACGAAAAAACCTGGCAATGCCCACCAATCCTTAAAAGGATATTCATTTCTTTCGGCCAAAAGAACTTTTAATTCTCCTTCGTGAAAGCCTAATATGACACAGTCAACGGTAAAATTACTATACAAAACTTCTAAATTTATTTATGTGCAATATACTGAGCTAAATTTAGCGGTTACTAATCATCGGGTTATCTGTAACAATTATACGCTTCCTAAACGTGATGCGCAAAAAAATATTGAAAAATTTATTCAAAGTGTAGAATATACACTATAAAAATCTTATATTCGTAAAACCTAAAATATAGCGTGTGATAAAAGAAATTAAAAAAATAGGTGTATTGACGTCGGGAGGTGATGCTCCTGGCATGAATGCCTGTATTCGTGCTGTCGTTCGAACAGCATTACATAAAGGATTGCAAGTAACGGGTATTTATCAAGGATACCAAGGTTTGATCGACGCAAATTTCATTGAAATGGATACGCGTTCGGTCAGCAATATTATACAACGTGGTGGTACAATATTAAAAACCGCGCGTTGCATGGAGTTTAAGACGCCTGAAGGCCGTCGAAAAGGCTATGACAATCTAATCGCTGCCGGTGTAGATGCCTTGGTGGTCATTGGTGGTGACGGTACCTTTACAGGTGCTAACTTCTTCTCCAAAGAATTTGAAATACCTATTATAGGTATTCCGGGTACGATAGACAACGACCTTTACGGTTCTGATTATACTATCGGCTACGATACAGCCAACAATACTGTCATCGAAGCGATTGATAAAATCAGAGATACTGCGGCGTCACATGAACGTCTTTTCTTTGTTGAAGTGATGGGCCGTGATTCAGGCTGTATCGCCTTAAATGCCGGTATTGCTGGCGGAGCCGAAGCCATTTTACTTCCAGAGAAAGAAACGGCCATTGACGATCTAATCCGTCATTTAGAAGACGGTGCCATTAAGAAGAAATCGTCATCTATAGTTATTGTTGCAGAGGGCGACCAAAATGGTGGTGCTTATTATGTCGCAAAAAAAGTAAAAGAAAAGTTTGATCATTACGACACGAAAGTTAGTATATTAGGGCATTTGCAACGGGGTGGTTCTCCGACGAGTTTCGACCGCGTGCTTGCGAGTAGATTGGGCTTTGCTGCGGTCAATGAATTATTGGCCGGAAACACACGAGTTACTGTTGGGCTTCGTGGTAATGAAATCAAGACAACTCCAATTGAAGAAGCAATCAGCAATAAGGAAATTAAACTTAGCCCTGATTTATTGGAAATGGCTGAGATTTTATAATCGTAATTTGAACAGACATGATAGCAGTAGTATATAGTGGATCTCGATTTTCAGACTGGCGGTTGGCCGACAAGGGGCGGATCACTACGGGGTTCCGCATGAACGGGATCAATCCTTATCTTCAGGATGAGCGCTCCATACTACAGCATTTGCATAAAAACACCAATTTGATCAACAATGCCGAAAAAATCAGACGGATCTATTTTTTCGGAGCGGGATCTTCCTCGAAGGAACGTAAAGATAAAATAAAAAACGTCCTCGAACGTTTTTTCGTCAATGCGCGCGTACGGGTTGATCATGATGTCATTGCTTCGGCAATTTCCACTTTCGGCGACGAAAGAGGAATTATTGGCATCATTGGCAGTGGATCAAATGCAGCTTACTATACAGGGAAAAAAATCATTGACAACAATTATGGTCTAGGTTATATTCTGGCCGATGAGGGGGCGACAAACTGGAATAGCCAGCAGCTGCTCAAACATTACATGACGGATACCTTACCTGTTGATCTGCGGGACAAACTGGAAAGAGAATTTAACATCGATAAGAAAACCATTTTGGAAAGGGTGTATATTTCCCCACAACCGACAAATTTTCTGAATTCATTTACAGACTTTGTCCTCGAAAATAAAGATCATCTATTCATTAGTCAATTGGTTAAAAATGGGCTTCGTACGTTTATAAAAACCTACATCAAGCCCTTAATGAAAGAATATCCGGACAGTGACGTAAACTTTACGGGTTCAGTAGCGTTTAATTATGAGCACTTGCTTCGGGAAGTTGCCACAGACGAATTTAATATCAGTATTGGTAATGTTGTAAAAGAACCGATACATAATTTAATTAAATATTATATCAATAAAAATTAAGAATATGAAAATTGGAATTAACGGATTTGGACGTATTGGTCGTTTAGCATTTAGAGCGGCTATCAATCGTCCAGAAATTGAAATTGTTGGTATCAATGACTTAGTTGAACCAGATTATATGGCTTATATGTTGAAATATGATTCAACACATGGCAAATTTGACGGTTCTGTAGAAGTAAAAGACGGTAACTTGGTTGTTAACGGAAAAACTATCCGTGTTACAGCTGAGAAAGATCCGGCAAACTTAAAATGGAATGAAGTAGGTGCTGAAGTAATCATCGAATCTACAGGTTTCTTCTTGACGCAAGAGTTGGCTCAAAAACACATCGATGCAGGTGCTAAAAAAGTGGTGATGTCTGCTCCAGCGAAAGACGACACCCCTACTTTCGTCATGGGTGTAAACCACAAAGAATTGAAAGCCGATCAACACATCGTTTCAAACGCTTCATGTACAACAAACTGTTTAGCGCCTATCGCTAAAGTATTAAACGATAAATTTGGTATCGTTGAAGGTTTGATGACAACAGTACACGCGGTTACAGCAACACAAAAAACTGTAGACGGTCCTTCAGTAAAAGACTGGAGAGGTGGTCGTGGTGCATACCAAAACATCATCCCTTCATCTACAGGTGCTGCTAAAGCAGTAGGTTTGGTTCTTCCAGAATTGAAAGGTAAATTGACCGGTATGTCATTACGCGTTCCTACAGCAGACGTTTCAGTTGTTGACTTAACAGTACGTTTGAACAAAGGTGCTTCATACGAAGAAATCAAAACTGCAATGAAAGAAGCTTCTGAAGGCGAATTGAAAGGTATCTTAGGTTATACTGAAGACGAAGTTGTTTCTTCAGATTTCTTAGGTGATGCACGTACATCAATCTTCGATGCAAAAGCAGGAATTTCATTGAATGATAACTTCGTTAAAGTTGTCTCTTGGTATGACAACGAATGGGGATATTCAAACAAAATCGTTGACTTGGTATTAGAAGTTGGTAAATTGTCTTAATCAACTCGACCAATATCCTATAGAGGGGCTATTCTACACGAATAGCCCCTTATTTTTTTTCCTTAAAAATCAGCAGGTTGGCGTTTAAACGCAAAAAAAAGCGCTTTTAGCTTTCGTAATTCAAATAATCCGTCTATATTTGCATCATCAATAAGGCAGACAGCTCAATTGAAAAGGTGCCATAGCTCAGTTGGTAGAGCAAAGGACTGAAAATCCTTGTGTCGCTGGTTCGAATCCAGCTGGCACCACCAAAAGGGAAGAACGCAAGGTTCTGACAGATTGAAAGAATAATAATTCCAATGCGAAAATAGCTCAGCTGGTAGAGCACAACCTTGCCAAGGTTGGGGTCGCGAGTTCGAATCTCGTTTTTCGCTCACCTGCCTAGGTGGTGGAACTGGTAGACACGCAGGACTTAAAATCCTGTTCCCGTTAAGGGAGTGCGGGTTCGATTCCCGCCCTAGGTACAAAAAGAGACGCCGAGTATCGGTTGTCTCTTTTTTTTTACACCAATATAACCCTTTGCTCCAAAAGTTGATATTAGGCCATTTCGAGTTCGATTTGAGCGCAATACTTCGATTAATATCATCGTAGCATAATTTTTATGTTTACAATTTGGGATTTTAGAAAAATTAATCGTAATATTGCAATAATATTATGGGACTTACTAAGACAGAAATATTCACAGAAGAGCAGAATCAGCTCGCCACAATGCTCAAAGCGTTGGGCCATCCT
The DNA here is from genome assembly GCF_002421245.1 of Sphingobacterium sp. UBA5639. Classification (NCBI taxonomy): domain Bacteria; kingdom Pseudomonadati; phylum Bacteroidota; class Sphingobacteriia; order Sphingobacteriales; family Sphingobacteriaceae; genus Sphingobacterium; species Sphingobacterium sp. UBA5639. Next base: position 46,347 of record NZ_DIJR01000035.1, on the reverse strand, counting down.
GCCCGTATTGCGATCCTTCAATCCATCATCCATGCAAATTCGTGTATCTGTGGTGATCTGGTTGAGGAACTAGGATTGGCACAGCCAACAATTTCCCAGCACCTTAAAGAATTGAAGAATGCGGGTATTATCCAGGGCACCATTGAGGGTGTACGGGTATGCTATTGCATTGAACCGAAAGCCTGGAAATTATTGAAAACAAACCTGGCAGCTTTCTTTGACTCTTATAAAGAGAACACAAACTGTTGCTAAAAAAATTTACATCAATTAATCGTTAAATTGCAATATAGCATGAACAACTCCGAATTTATCAACTGGGAAACGTTTAAAACGCAGCTCCAGCAAAACCCGAATCAAATTTTACAATTTGAATATGCAGCAGGTAAATGGGTAGATCCCTCCTACCATATCACAGAAATCAAACAGGCTCCGATCATATCCGTCGATTGTGGTGGCGTAATGAACTCCTGGACTGAAATCATTGTCCAACTATGGGAACCAAGGGAAACAGAAGAAGGCCGTGCAATGCAAGCAAGTAAAGCGATGTCTATCGTGGATATCGTTGAAAAGAAATTACCGCTTAATCCCAATGCTATTGTAAAAATTGAATTTGGCAACTCGCAGTTCGATACACGCCAAATGTATCCGGGTAATTTTACCGTATCCGGACAAGATTTAATCGTTAACCTTACTCCAGATTATACCCAGTGCAAAGCCATTAACCGCGGGGGAAGCTGTGGCACCACTTCAGATGGAGAAGAATGCTGCGCACCCGTTGCTAAAGCCGAACCTGTAAAGCTGGAAATGGTTAATCTGGCTGCTGATGGCCCCGTTTGTAAACCTGGTGGCGGCTGCTGCTAATCAAGACATTAAAAAATGGAAAAAATATTGGTACTCTGCACCGGCAACAGTTGCCGCAGCCAAATTGCAGAAGGATTTTTAAGACATTTCGCAGGTAGCCGAGCCGAGGTTTATAGCGCCGGCATAGAAACGCATGGCGTTAACCCTAAAGCCATTCAGGTTATGGCTGAAGCCGACATTGATATCTCATCCCACACCTCTAATCATGTCAATGAGTATGCGGCAATAGACTTTGACCATGTAATTACGGTCTGTGATAATGCCAAAGAGAGTTGTCCATATTTTCCTTCAAGGGCTAAAAAGCTACATTACAATTTCCCAGACCCGGCAAAAGCCACCGGAACGGAGGAAGAAGTTATGAATGAATTCAGAAGGGTACGTGATCTTATCAAAACATACAGTGCTGAATTTGTAGCGGAAAATCTCGATAAATAAACATACCCACTAACAAAAAAATATGTCAGCCAACAACTGCGCCCCAGCACATGAAAGGAAAAAATTGAGTTTCCTCGACCGATACCTTACCTTATGGATTTTCCTGGCGATGGCAGTCGGAGTATCTATTGGATTCCTTTTCCCGTCTTCGTCTGATTTTATCAATTCTTTCTCAAGCGGTATCACCAATATTCCACTTGCCATTGGCCTGATCCTGATGATGTATCCACCACTTGCCAAAGTGAAATATGAAAATATGGGCAACGTATTTAAGGACACAAAGATACTGGGGGCTTCCCTGCTCCTGAACTGGATCATAGGGCCTATTTTAATGTTTATCCTGGCTATTGTATTTCTTCGGGACTACCCCGAATATATGATCGGCCTTATTCTTATCGGGCTAGCTCGCTGCATTGCAATGGTCGTTGTATGGAATGAGCTGGCAGAAGGAAACCGCGAATACGCTGCTGGACTTATCGCCCTCAATAGCATTTTTCAGGTTGTATTGTACAGCGTCTACGCTTATATCTTTATCACTGTTCTGCCTCCAGTATTTGGCATGAAAGGTCTTGATGTTAATATTTCGATCGGTCAGATTGCGGAAAGTGTCGGAATTTATTTGGGTATTCCCTTTGCAATGGGCATAATCAGCCGTTATAGCCTGATTAAGTTAAAAGGAGAAGAATGGTTCCAAAGCAAATTTGTACCCATGATCTCTCCCATCACCTTAATCGCGTTATTATTTACAATTGTAGTCATGTTCAGCCTGAAAGGTGAACTGATCGTTCAGATTCCTATGGACGTTGTCAGAATTGGGGGTCCTTTTGTGATCTATTTTGCCATTATGTTCCTGGTGAGCTTTTTTATCGGTAAACGAATGGGCGCAGATTATTCCAAAAATGCAGCCATTTCCTTTACAGCTTCTGGTAATAATTTTGAGTTGGCTATTGCTGTTGCTATTGGCGTCTTCGGCATCAACAGTGGCCAGGCATTTGCCGGTGTTATCGGTCCACTCGTGGAAGTGCCCGCATTGATTGCCTTGGTCAATGTAGCTTTTTGGTTAAGAAAGAAATATTATAAAGGCCAGGTGATATAGCCCAAGAAAATTATTTATTGCCGGAAAATTGATAAATTAGTTGATATGTTCCATTCAGCTCATTCTCGCAGGCACTGGCCTACACTCTTGCTGTCCGTACTCTTCTCCTTAAATGGCTTAGATCTCAGCGCACAGTTGTTTCATCAGGACAGCCTAAAATTAATAGCCCGACAGTTTGCCTTTACCGAAGGGCCGGCAGTGGACAAGACCGGAGACATCTATTTTACCGACCAGCCCAATAACAAAATCTGGAAATATAGCACCAAAGGGCAACTTGCGCTTTTTAAAGATTCTGCAGGCCGCGCAAATGGACTTTACTTTAACCATCAGGGTCAGCTCCTTGCCTGTGCCGACGAAAAGAACGAAATCTGGTCAATCAGCAAAGATGGTCAGGTTACCGTCCTGCTGACCGCTATCGATGGAAAGAAACTGAATGGTCCAAATGATCTTTGGGCAGACAAGAAAGGTGGCATCTACTTTACAGACCCCTTTTATCTGCGCGATTATTGGCCCCGGAAAAAGCCAGAAATAGCGGGGCAGAAAGTCTACTACCTTCCGCCAGGAAAAGCGAAAAAACCCATCGTAGTAGCTGATGATGTCAGCAAACCGAACGGCATTGTCGGCTCGCCCGATGGAAGATACCTCTATGTCGCAGATATCGAACGGAATAAAACGTACAGGTATACCATTAAATCTGACGGCAAGCTCAGCGGACAGACAGCGCTTATCGATCAGGGATCTGACGGGATGACATTGGACCATTACGGAAATATTTATCTGACAGGCAAAGGCGTTTTTATTTATAGTCCGACGGGCCTGCTGATTGGCCATATTGAAGTAAATGAACCATGGACATCCAATGTCTGTTTTGGAGGTAAAGATCGTACGGATCTATTTATCACTGCTTCAACAGCCATCTATAGGATCGCCATGTATACCCGGGGAGTGGATTAATACCAACGAAAGAAAAAAACATTTTCTTGTCTCGTGTTCCGACCGTATTGAACAAGCTGGAATTTTTGAGCTGATGCTGATAGAAATTGAAAGTGTGTCGACAGCTGTCTTTATCACCTGATAAGTAACAGTCCAGTTTTAAAGGTAGATGATGAAACTATAAGCAATTTTATTTATCTTTATATTGAAATAAAGATTCGCTTAGCTATTCTGGCAAAAGCGATTAAAAATGACCATTTCATCTTTAAATCTAAAATCACTCCGACATGTATAAAACCGTATTAACGAGGCAATTTTACTTAAGCGTAATCGCCATCATAATCCTACCATTTACCACCTTGGGCCAAAGCCTTCCATTACAACTATTACCCCCGGTCATATTGTAGTAGAAGCTGAAATCGAAGGAAAGAAAGGAAACTTTATCTTCGATACAGGCGGGGGGATTAATCTTTTTTTTGAAGATTTTGCCAAAGACCTGAAAAAAAATGAAAGCTATAATTTTCTCACGGCATTTCGCGCAACAGGTGAAAAAATGACAATCCCTATTTACAGATCCTCTACCATTAAATTCAATGGTAAGTAATACGCATTACAAAAATATTTGAAACCGCATCGGTTCGTTCATGTTCTTACACTGCAGTTTTCGAAGCATACAACATTATTTGGAAACACAGTTCAATGGCGTCAATGTCATTGCAGTGTTTTTATCCAGCCGCTTTGGGTTTTCTTTTCGCCGATTATTTTATATTTTTGTACATCTTCCAGCAATAATCTAATTTATTCGGGAACAACCATTATGCAGTTTAACTTCGCCTTTGATTCCAGTCCGTTTAAAACCCTGATCGCTTTTCATAAGATTATACCATCCTTTGAAGCAGCGGCCCTATCGCCGGTTGGCTTTCAGGCCAGCTATGCCCGATCGCTGCTGGAAGAAATCAGCAAATACCCCGAACTTATCGATGGGGTCGAAAAAGCAGAAGACCTGCTGCGCTATGAGCCTATTATCAAGGTGCTGCTGGCCGACCTGTTCCCGAGCTCACTGACACATAATGAGATCAAGGCCATTACCATTCCCTTCCATCTCTATACGTTCAACCATACCGCAAGACTGGAAAAAATATTAGCGGATGCCGGCGATCACTATGAATTTAGCCTTCGTGATATCTCGCCCGATACCTATTACATTCTCAATTGCTGCGTTATCATCAGCCAGTATTATGGCTTTAAGGTGGATGCCATGGATGCCCCCCTCTTTTTGGATATTCCAGACAAGGACAATATCATCCATCATTACCGCGTCCTATTCAATGCCGATTTTATCGATGTCCTTCCGACAGAACGGGTACTCGATCTTACGGCTGAAGATATTACCGAACTGGTCGACAACTTTTCGGATATTGCCCTATGGAAGTCCAAATTCCCCGAGCAGAGCTGGATCCTGAAAGGCTTTTCCATTATGACACTTTTTGATGCGACCATTGAAAATGCGGTATCCAGCTTCAAGAGCAATCTGCTGCGCGAAAAAAGCGCTGTCCAGCTGGCAGAAATAGAAAGCATTTTCCGGTCGATTTATAAAATAAATGATCTGCGCATCGGATTGACCTCCTTTGAAAAGGTCAGGAACGAGTACAACTTACGGATTGTCGAAAAACAGCTGTACAGTCATCTGCTTTACGACTCGACGATCGAGGAATGTGAAAACATGCTCTGCAGCGAGACCTTGGAAAACCTGCTCACCAAGGACGAATATTTTGTTGTACCGGATATTGACAAGCTGCCGCTGGGTGATCCAAAGCAGGCCTATTTTATCAACAAGCTCAAGCAGCAACAGGTGAAGAGCTTTATTTTTGTTCCCCTCGTCGAAGGCGACAAAGTGCTGGGCTTACTGGAAATGTCCTCATCCAAAGTGCGGGAGCTCAATTCGGTCAATGCCAACAAGCTCAACTTCATTTTACCCTTTATCAAAGATAAAGTCTCGAAAGCATTTGCCGAAACTGAAAATCAGGTCGAAGCGGTGATCCAAAAGGAATATACCGCCATACACCCTAGTGTCAAATGGCGGTTTCAGGAGGAAGCCATCCATTTCCTCAACGACCGCGCCTTTGGAAAAGACTATGCCCTGCAGGAAATCGTCTTTGACCATGTTTATCCGCTCTATGGGCAGATCGACGTACAGGGCTCCTCAGAATCCCGCAATCAGGCCATCCGTCAGGACCTCATCAATCAGAGCAAGGAACTGATCGCATTGTTCACGGCGATCAACCAAACGCAGCGATTACCGCTCTTTGAGCAAAAGGTCTTCGATCTGGAAAGAAACCTGACTACGCTGCAGCAAGCGCTGCTGACCGATACGGAACAGCTTATGCTCGATTATTTTAACCAGGATATTCACCCTATTCTAGAAAATTTCAGGAAAAACAACAAAAATAGCGTCGCCACCGAAGCCATCGACCGCTATTTTGAGCGAATCAACCTCTCTATCGGCGGTTTTTATGAGGCCCGACAGGATTATGACAACTCCATCACGCTGATCAATAAAAAGCTGGTGGCCATCCTCGACGAAAAGCAGGTGGAAGCCCAAGAATACTTTCCACATTACTACGAGCGCTACAAGACAGACGGTATCGAGCACAACATGTATATCGGGGCCTCCATCGCTCCCGGTCGGAATTTTGAGCTCTACTACCTACGCAATTTACGGCTGTGGCAGCTGCAGGTGATGTGCGCGATGGAACGCGAGTTTAGGCAGCTCCAGCCCGCCCTTCCGCATCAGCTGGAAGTGACCTCATTGGTACTGGTCTTTGCCACCCCCATTTCCATCCGCTTTCGCATGGACGAGAAGCAGTTTGATATCGATGGATCCTATAATGTACGCTACGAGATTGCCAAGAAACGCATTGATAAAGCCAAGATCAAGGGCTCGACGGAGCGCATCACACAAAAAGGCAAACTGGTTGTTGTCTACTCCAATGTACATGAAGAAACAGAATATATGGGATACATCAACCTACTACAGCACAAAGGATTACTCGACGAAAATATCGAGCAGTTTGAGGTGGAAGATCTGCAGGGACTGGTTGGCCTGAAAGCGATCCGTGTGGGATTCTATTTTCAAGATTTGCACTAAAGTAATTCCTGGTGTTCCATCAGGTAGGCCAAGAAGAGTATCATCTAATGATCTGTTTGCGGATACAGCTCAAACTTTTGGGGTTCATGCCGAGGAACGATGCGATATATTGCATGGGTACGTTGTGCAGCAGATCTGGCTGTTCGGCCATGAGCTTGAGGTAGCGTTTTTCGGCCGTAAGCGTGGCTAGCTCTTTCGATCTCTTCTCATTATAACTCAAGGCTTGCTGAAACACATACACACTAAAGTCTTTAAATGCAGGCGATGGTGCAGTTAGCATATCGAGGTTTGCTTTAGTGATACGCAGCAGTTCGCAGTCGGTGATGCTTTCCAGGTTTTCTTCGGAACGCGTCTGATTGCTAAAATTCTGGTAAGAGCATATAAATCCCGGGGGACAGTTGATATGTGTCGTCAGTTCGTCGCCTTTATCGTTATAATGAAAAGACGTACAAAGCCCGATACAACGAAATAGAGGTAAGCCGGTACTTTTCCCTCCTCTTCGATGATCTGATGTTTGGCATAGCGCACTGGCTCCATATAGTTCTTACACAGATCAATTTCTGCCTCCGATAACTGGCAGTGTTGTTTGATAAGCTGAATAAACTTTGCGTGCATTGTATCTATTTTATTCGTGCCCCTCACCCTTGCGCTATGTACATTCCTCATGCTTTGAGCGTGATATTGCATCCGGGGAAACGTTTCGTTGACTAAACAAATATACTAAAAGCGATTGACATACTAATAAAATTAGTAAACAAATATCAATTTATTGAAATAAATACTTGATTTGAATCAGGATTTGAAAAAGCAAAGTCACGCTTTGCGAGAGCCTTTTATGAAGCAGTGGATATTGCTTCATAACAAATGAAGCAGCCCGGGGGCTGCGTCATTGAAAAAATAGTCTTTGCGAAATGCCATTTAGGGTTTGCGGTTGCTTGCCCTCACCGGTCTGTCTGGTTTATACTCATCCCTGCCTTTAGACCGCAAATGATATACGTTATCCAAAATTAATTATCTCTTTCGTTACGGTGCAAATGGGGCTGTTTGCCGGTATGTTTCTTGATGAAACTTCTGAAATTTGCGACATTACTAAAACCTATTTCGAAAGAAATCTGCGAAATGGATAGATTCGAATGTCTGATCAAGCGGATAGCCTCCCGGACTACAATTCCAGAAATGAATGCTTTTGCAGATTTCCCGCTATTCGCTGCGCAGAGCTCGGAAAGCCTTCTACTTGTAAGTTTTAATTTATTAGCATAAAAACTGACGGACGTACTTTCACGATAATACTTGTATACCAGAATGTTAAAGCTATTAAAGACGATCTGTTCCGATGAACTGCACAGCTTTGATAGGATCCCCTGAAGAGAGAGCCTGTAATGCCCTTCAAGCAAAATTGACTCGACACAGTGATGAGCGACCAGATCCAATATTTCCGGTCCCTGTACCCGCGCCATTTTTATGCGTTCAATAATAGCCGTATCAAAATAGGCCTGATTTCCCATATTTGCCATAAATTTGAAAATTTGAATCCATCAGCCACTGATTTGCCGTGGACGTGCTGGATTACAGGTTTAGATTCTATCAGCGCTTATTCTGGCCTCTCAAAGCCATTTTACCCCGCTAGAATCTCTCAAACCAAATATCAATAATTGAGCTGCCAATCAAAAAAAACAGGGTTTCACAATTGCTATCACACTTATCAAAATAGCAGGTAGTCCCGTGGTTATCAATCCATATGCTTCGATAGCTAGAAAGAGTAGCTAGGTCGAAGTGATTTTAATTAAACAGTTAACTAACCCGATCTGAGGATTCAACAGTTAACTAACCCGATCTGAGGTTGAAACGGAAATATAAGATCCGGAAATACCAAAAAAAAGGACCACCTTAACGGGTGGTCCTGATTATTTGATGAATTGTATGCGTGAGTTATCGCTATTTTACCTGCAGGATCGAACGCTGGTGACTAAAGTTTTCCAGACTAAATCTGCCGTGATATTTTCCCATTCCCGAAGCACCTACGCCACCGAAAGGAAGATAATGCGATCCGACGTGGATCAATGTACTATTGATCTCCGCATCGCCGCTGGTGGTTCTTGCGATCACGTCATCGGCAAATTGCTGACTTTCAGAAAACACATAAAGCGCCAATGGCTTGGGTCTGCTATTGATCTCTTTCAGCACTTCATCGATATTGCTGTAAGTTAAAATAGGAAGGATCGGACCAAAAATTTCCTGCTGCATCACCGCGTCATTCCAGTTGACATCGTCCATCAAGGTTGCTTCAAAATGGCGTGTTTCCAGATCATATTTTCCCCCATAAATAACTTTTTCGGGAGCGGCATCCAGGTATCCCGCTAAATTCCCGATCTGATGCTGACTTACAATCTTACCGATTTTCCCTAAAGATTCATCGTTGTACGTAGCTTTAAGATAAGATTTCAACTGATCGATAAAGGCGCCCTTCACAGATTCATGCACATACACATAATCCGGAGCAACACAGGTCTGTCCGCAATTGATCCATTTGCCGGCAGAAATGCGCTGAACGGCTTTTTCGATATCCGCATCATGGTGTACGATCGTTGGGGATTTTCCGCCCAGTTCCAAAGTAAGCGGAATCAGTTGTTCGGCAGCTGCCTTCATGACAATTTTGCCAACATTAGGGCTTCCCGTAAAAAAGATGTAATCAAAAGCAAGGCTCAATAAATAGGTGTTTTCTTCAATAGCGCCCTGAAAAACGGCAACATATTGTTCATCAAAAGCTTCGCTAACAATATCTTCAATCACCTGGGCAACATGGGGCGTGTTTTCAGAAGGTTTGATGATAGCCGTATTTCCGGCCATCAGGGCACCGATCAGCGGACTGAAAGTCAACTGCACCGGGTAATTGAAGGGACCTATAATATAGTTTACACCGTAGGGCTCATAAATGTACTTACTGATGACTTCCGCTCCCGAAGCATGCGGTTTTGATTTGACATAGGTTGGTTTTGCCCATTCTTCCATATTTTCGATCATATCGTCGAGTTCATCGAGAACAATCTGAACTTCGACGTATTCTGCTTCTGCCCTGCTTTTTCCAAGATCGATATTCACTGCTTCACAGACCGCATCCGTGTAACTCGCAAAAACTTTACGGAAATTTTGCAACTGTCTTTTACGGAATGTGATTTCCTTCGTTGCTTGCGTGCCGAAAAAGTCTTTCTGTTTTTCGAATACTTCTTTTATTCTGTTTTTAATTTCTGTAGTCATTTGTTCGTGATTTTATGCATTTTAAAACACACCTAGCGCATAAACTGTTTGTTTTAATAAAGTAAAAGTGTCTAGTGTGTTTTATATCTTGTAGAACAAGATTAAGATGCTTTGATACAAAACAAAGGTAAAATAATTTTATATTGCGCAAAACATAATATTGTCATATATATTAGCTGAAACCTGTATTCATACCGCAGTTTAACGTTATTATTACCCTTGCAGAGTACGTAATTTTGCCCATTCAAAACTGGACTGTAACACCTATTTTAGGCTCATGAATAAAATTTTCTATCTGAAAGATCTATGGCGGACATCAATACCTTTGAAGGGTTACAACAATAAAACCTCCCTATCCCTGCATTGGGTCAACAGCGAAGGGGTTATAATCTGGGCCAATCAGACAGAACTTGATCTGCTCGGTTATACTCCGAACATATATTTTTACTTTGATTTAAACATCCCTCTAAATTCCAGTGGCGTCTGAGCGGTTTTCTTTTTAAACAGTTTGCTGAAACTTTGTGCATGCTCAAAACCCAGTTCGTAAGCAATTTCATTTACGGTAAGTTGTGTCGTTGATAATTTCTCTTTTGCCCGCTCAATAAGTTTATGGTGGATATACTGCTGCGTGCTCTGGCCAATGAGCGAGCGTAGCATATCGCTTAGATAACCCGCAGACACATTCAACCGCTCCGAAAGAAAATGGACCGTTGGCACTCCCAGAATTACCGAATGATCATGATCCAGATAATCATCCAACAGCGCTTCTGCCTTCAGTAGAATATCATTGTTTATATTTCTTCGCGTAATGAACTGCCGCTTGTAAAACCGATTGACGTAGCTCAGCATTAACTCCACCTGCGAAATAATGACTTCTTGGCTAAATTCGTCTATCCGGTTGTCAAGTTCATTTTTCATGAAATTCAAGATCGCTATCATCGTTTCTCTTTCCTGATCAGATAAATGTAACGCTTCATTCACAGAATAGGAGAAATAGCCGTACTTCCTAATTTTATGGGCTAAAGGGGAACCCAGGAAAAAGTCAGGATGAATCAGCAGCAGATAAGCATAGGTATCCCTATTATATTCTGTGCTGCCCACCAATTGATTGGGCGCAAAGAAAAGCATACTTCCTTCATTAAAATCATAGTACCCCCTGCCGTACTTGAGTTTTCCGCTGTTTTTTGTTATAAAAGTGATCTTGTAGAAACTCAGGACATCGTATATTGGAGCCATAGCGGTATTGAATGGATTATCCTGATTGAAATGGACCAAGCTAATCAGGGGATGCTGCGGTTTTGGTAGGCCAAAAGCTTCGTGACTCTCTGATATGGATATAAAGCGTTTTAACTTATCCTCTTTCTTTTTCATACAATAAATTTATAAAAAAACCTGTAGCTTATAGCTACAGGTCTTCCTTTGTGTAATTCTACCACGGCACTTGACCCCCTTGTTCTGTGCGATAGGTAGCCGGTCCCGTAAAGCTTCCATTGGGTATATCTTCCGCCAGTGCCACGCGTATCGGCTCAAGTGAGCCTTCCTCCACCGTATCTGTACCTTCAAAGTTATTCAGGGCTGTCGCTGTAAAACCCGGACTTACCAGATGCACCTTAACATTTGTATTTTCCAATTCATTTGCAAGAGAAAGGAAAACACCATTTAAAGCGGTTTTCGAAGCGCCATATACGGCATCAAATCCACTACGGAATGCATTGTCCGGATCTGCATTCAGGGTCAGTGAGCCTAGAGAACTTGAAACGGTTACGATCCTAGATTGTTTTGCATTCCGGAGGAAGGGCAATAAGGCCTGTGTTATGGCAAGCGTGCCAAATACATTGGTTTCCCAAACCTGGCGCATTTCAGCTATGGATGTGACGCTTGCCTTCTGGGCACTAAGAATTTCCCACATTGTACGGCCGGGGATCCCTGCGTTTGAAATTGCCGCATTATTGACCAGCAGAGTAAGGTACCCAAACTCATTTTCTATTTTACTAACAGCATTCCTGATTGAATTATTGTCGGTAATATCCAGCTGAATGGCATGCGCTTCACCTTCTATCTGATTGGCGGCATCCTTTCCTTTTTCTAAATCTCGTGATCCAACAAACACATGATATCCATTTTCAGCAAGAGCTTTGGCAATCTGAAAACCAACACCTGTATTGGCACCTGTAACTAGGGCTACTTTTATTTCATTTGTCTGCATGTTAAACTTATTTAAATGTAACAGGACAAAGTTCCGCAACTATGGGCGGTCAATTGTAGCTGAATTGAGGATATTTCTAACCAAAATAAGGGTAGATTCAGATTCAGATTCAACGGTTGGGCGACTGTACTTTATTTATTAATGTGGAATAATTAATTGCGCGCGGGATACGTTGGCGCTGGATAATCCCTATCGACATGCATCTGATTGATCAAAATCTCCTTGATCAGGTGATTCATTCTCTTATCATTGACGTCGATTTTTACGATTTTGTGGCTATAATAGGTGTCGCTTTCAAACTCACTTTCGATTTTCTCGGCGAATGCAGGCGATAGTGATTTGTAGTTAAGTACAACTTCGGTTTCCTTTTCGGCTATTTTTTTTAACGTCAAAGTCCAGATTACCCCATACTCCGGAGAGAAAAAGACTTTTCTCGGCGGCGGTACTTTCAATTTTTTATTCTTTAACGAATACGTATACAGCATATGAATACTTGGTTTGGAAACATCTTTTGCCGCAGCAGTGACCAATTTATGATACTCTTTTTCGTTATCCACAACCGTTTCAATGCTTATCCCCTGCTCCTCGATTTCAAATCGGGCAGTCGAATCTGTACTTCTCAGGGCTGTGATTTTCATCTTGCTGTCGACAAACTGGCCGGACATATCGGGGATGCCCTCTTTTACGCGGTCAAAACTTGCAGCTAAACGCATCGGTACCAATTTAGTCGTCAGCGTTTGCGCATGTAGGCTACCCGCTGCAGCAATAAAAAAGAGTATTATACCAACATATTTTCTCATCATAATTGTTTTAATTTAGCGATTTCAAAACGATTAAAATCTGATCTTGAGACCTGATATTAATGTAAATTACACTTTTTGTCAGTTGTTTTCTCCTGTTGTTCGAAATTTGGCTAATCGCATTTACAATCCGCTGGATATTAATTCATATTCGCAACAGTTGGCTAATCAGATTCAAATCGTTTAAAAAAGCTTCAGAAGATGCCTATAAAGAAAAATTCAGGGTAGCTTAATTAGCGATTAGATCCGTAATTCAGTTACAAGTTTCCGTAATTGGGGTAAACATGCTGCAGGCGCTGCTTCGTAATTTTGGGTAACAAAAATAAGAAGCAGATGAAAACAAGAAAATTAGGCACGCAGGGACTTGAAATTCCAATGATCGGCTTAGGCTGTATGGGGATGAGCAGTTTTGCGTCCACTGGCGATATCTACGGCAAGGCCGACGAAAAAGAATCCATAGCCACCATCCACCGGTCATTGGAACTGGGAGGTAACTTTTTGGATACGGCCGATCTGTATGGACCCTTTGAAAACGAAAGGTTGATCTCTAGGGCCATAAGCGGCAAGCGGAACGATTACATCCTCGCCAGCAAGTTCGGCTTTGAGATTGATGATAAGGACCAGGTGACCTGGCGTATCAATGGTCGGCCAGATTATATCCGAAAGTCTATCGAGCGCTCGCTGAAAAACCTCGATACCGATGTGATTGACCTCTATTATATGCACCGCCCCGACCCGAATGTACCCATTGAGGAAACCGTAGGTGCCATGGGCGAGCTGGTCACAGCGGGCAAGGTCAGGTACCTGGGCATTTCGGAAGTTAGTGCCGAGCAGATCCGCAAGGCACATGCGACCTTCCCGATCACGGCTGTGCAGAATGAAATCTCCCTGTTCGGACGCGAAGTAGAGACCAATGGCGTATACGATCTGACACAGGAGCTGGGTATAGGCCTGGTCGCCTACTCCCCTTTGGGCCGTGGATTTATCACGGGTGAGATCAAGTCGCCGGACGATATTCCCGAAGATGATTTCCGCAGACTTATCCCGAGGTTTCAGGGCGAACAGTTTTATAAAAACCTCGATCTGGTGCGTGAACTCGAACAGATTGGAAAAGAAAAAGACGTTACCTCGTCCCAGCTGGCCCTTGCCTGGCTGATCCAAAAAGGAATCGTGCCGATACCGGGGACAAAAAGAGTGCGCTATGTGGAGCAGAATATCGCCGCTACAGACATCCTATTGACCGCCGAAGAGCTGCAACGCATTGAGGCTATTCTGCCGATCGGACTGGATACCGGATCCCGCGATGTAAGTATTCCGCTGCAATCTTAAAAAATATAAATGCCATGCGAGCAGAAAGCGCATGGCATTTTACTTAAATTAGTCTATTATTTAACAGGCAAAAAGAGCATGTCAAAGAAAGAACCCGTACTGATCAGGATCAATAGTATCGCTGACTATCATGAAGCGCTGCAGTTGCCCAAACCGCAGCATCCGCTTTTTAGCATCACCGATTTCTCCAAAAACAAGCATATACATCCAACGGTCGAGACCACCTTTCAGCTCAACCTGTACTGCATTTCCATCAAAGAAGATGCACAATGCGTATTGGGTTATGGCCCACATCAGTACGACTTCCGGGAAGGCCTGATGACCTTCTTTAAACCCGGGCAGACGATCAGTGTTGATCCCGATACTGCCCATGCCGAAGTAGGTTATTCCCTTGTTTTCCATCCCGATTTTATCCGCACCTATGACCTGGCACACAAAATCGGCAGCTACAGTTTTTTCGATTACGAAGTCAACGAAGCACTTTTTCTGTCCGACCGGGAAAAAGAGCAGATCCGAAACATCGGAAAAGGGATCTTAAGCGAATATGACAGTCCGATCGACAGCTATAGCCAGGATGCCATTGTCAGTTTCATCGAACTGCTGCTGGTGTATTCGCAGCGGTTTTATAACCGGCAGTTTATTACGCGTAAGGTACACAATGTACCCTTGGTGAGCCGGTTTGAACAATTGCTGGATCAGTATTTTGAAGCCGAAACCGAACACAAGGGTTTACCCCAAGTGGGTTACTTTGCTGAGCGGCTGAATATGTCGAAAAACTATTTAAGCGATTTATTACGGTTGCAGACCGGTGAAAGTGCGCAGAACCATATCCAACATAAACTTATTGAAAAAGCGAAAGATCTGCTGTCCAGGTCGGAACTTTCCGTTGCCGAAATTGCCTATCAGCTGGGTTTTGAACAGCCACAGTCACTCAATCGTTTATTCAAAAAGAAAACGGAGCTCTCACCGCTGGAGTTTAGACGGAAGATGGCCTCAAGCTAATATAACATCCTTAAAATCTGCTGTATATTGAGCTGCGGGCCACCATACAGTAGAATTTTTACCTTAAAGGCGATATCGAAGCGATAAATTGCGCCAGATTTCTGTCGCAAAATGCTGATCGGAGTGTCTATTTTCAAAAAACCAGTGGTCGCCTTTTTTTACGATTTTTTGATCAATTCCATCAAGCGAAATTGGCAATTCCGTATCGAGCTTTGATAAAGACTTTTTCAACAACACCAGTTGATAATCCTGTCCTTTGTAAGTTAAACGGAACACCTGTGAACGATGTGGTTCCCCGCTTATCCCGTCAATTGTGCCTTGCATAAATATAGATCTTCTAAAATTTTTAAAATACAGCAATTACGCCAATACGAATACGCCAAAAAGTATAAAATTGAGCAAAAATCAGCTTAACATTGCATCGTTTTTATAACGAATATCAACAAATAATCGTGCCAAAGTCGATGAATTTCCTGCTCCATTGGCGATGATTTTTTTCACACATTTTGATTTCGTCATTTTGGCTACAATCAAGCTCAATTTGGCAACAGTTACCCGATGCCTTCTTTAGACATTTGTGGTATGGAATCAAACAATAACAGCATGCAAAAGACAATTTTCATTACAGGAGCTTCTTCCGGTTTGGGAAAAGCAACTGCCAAATTATTTCAACAGGCGGGTTGGAATGTGATCGCAACCATGCGAAATCCTGAAAATGAAACCGAACTTACCGGGATCGAAAACATCAGGCTATTAAAATTGGATGTTACCGATCCGGCCCAGATCAAAGAAACTGTAGCAAAAGCGATCGCTATAAGTAACATTGATGTCGTTTTCAATAATGCAGGTTATGGTTTAATGGGTGCCTTTGAAACGTTGAGCGACGAAAAGATACTTCGCCAAATCAACACGAATCTGTTGGGTGTATTGCGGGTTACACAAGCCTTTATCCCCCATTTTAGAGCACAGAAAAGTGGTTTATTTATTTCAACCACATCAATTGGTGGATTTATGGGGTTCCCGTTACATTCGATGTATCATGCCACAAAATTCGCCTTGGAGGGCTGGAGCGAAAGCATGTCCTTTGAACTGAAAAAATTTGGAATAGCCATCAAAACAGTTGCTCCGGGAGGAATAGCGACAGATTTTGCAGGTCGTTCTTTGGATCTAAACCGAGCTTCGGACTATCAGGACATTGAAGACAAACTGTTCGAACAAATGGGTCTGATGATGCAAAATGCATCCACAGCCGAGCAAATTGCCCAAGTGGTGTATGAAGCCGCCACAGACAATAAAGATCAGGTACGTTATCTGGCATGCGAAGATGCACACGCACTCTATGAAAGACGATTACAAATCGGAAAAGAAGCGTTCAGACAGGAAATTGCAAAACAATTTGAGGCCTAATTTTTAAATCAGCAACTGCCTTGCGAGGCAGTTGTTTTTTGTAAATTTGTATAACAAAAACAGGATGCATAGTATCAATTCCATATCCGAATTTCATCGGCAATTGTCCTTGCCGGCCCCATTACATCCGCTCGTCAGTGTAATTGATGTAGCTGGAATTAAACCCGATGAAAGCGACATCTGGGAGCAGTTCTACGTGAATTTTTACAGTATTTCGCTCAAAAAAGATGTTACTGCAAAAATAAAGTACGGCCAACAGTATTACGATTTCGACAAAGGAACAATGAATTTTATTGCGCCCAAGCAGATTCAATCGTTAACGATTGCCGAAATCAGAAAGATGAATGTCGAATGCGGAAAAGGTTACATGCTGCTATTCCACCCTGATTTTTTGTATACCCATCCCCTGACCACCAAAATAAAAAACTACAATTTCTTTTCGTATGCGCTTAACGAAGCGTTACATCTCTCCGAACGGGAAGAAAAAGACATTATAGAAATTTTTCTTAAAATCGAACAAGAATATCAGCATATCGACAAGCATACCCAAGACATTATTTTGTCGCAAATAGATATGCTCTTGCAATACAGCAACCGTTTCTATGAGCGTCAATTCATTACTCGAAAAGCGGTTAACCATGCGCTGCTGACCCAATTGGAAAAATTGCTGGACGATTATTTCGACAGCGAAGAAACCTTAAAACAGGGGCTTCCAACCGTAGAGTATTTAGCCGAAAGCCTCCATGTATCAGCACGATATTTAAGCGATTTGCTACGTTCCGTTACCGGTAAAAACACACAGCAGCACATTCACGATAAGTTAATTGAAGAAGCCAAGGAACAACTTACGGCGACAAGCCTTTCCGTGGCCGAAATTGCCTATAAGCTCGGTTTTGAACATCCGCAATCGTTCAACAAACTGTTTAAGAAAAAAACCAATGTTTCACCTTTAGCATTCAGGCAATCGTTTAATTGACAGAACAGTAATAAATAAATTTTAGTGTTAATCCCGCTGACCTGTTCTCCGGTAAATTGACCTTTAACAATCTTTAACTTTACGACCGCGATATTTCAAATTTTATATGGTACATTTACATTGTTCTATCGCTCAAGATCGAACGTAATAAAAATTAAGAATATTTCTCGAGTAAAAACCCAATGTCCCAGTCAGTAAAATTCAGCAATGTCAATACATTGTTCTCTAAAACGTTAAAACAAAAAATTAATAACTATTTTCAAAATTCACTTCAGCCAAGAACCGGGAATGGTAAGATCTATCTTAAAGCCTCTATCCTCCTGATCAGCTTTGCGGTATTGTATCTCCTTCTGGTATTCGCACCTTTGCATTGGAGTATTTCAATAGCATTATGTATCATTTTCGGAGCTAATCTCGCTGCGATTGGTTTTAACATTATGCACGATGCTGGTCACAATTCTTTTTCAGACAATAAAAACCTTAACACTGTGCTGTCCTACTCGCTCAATCTACTGGGCGGCAATATCTACTTTTGGAAGCTCAAACATAATATTGCACACCATACCTATACAAATATCGATGGCGAAGATCACGATATCGAAGTCAAGTTTATGCGTATACACCACGACCAAAAACTTCGGAAACACCATCGCTATCAGCGTTTTTATTTTCCGCTTCTCTATGGAATCTCCTATTTAGCGTGGATCTTTTATCAAGATTATGAGAAATATTTCCGTGGACGCATGGGACATAAAACCGAGCAATTTCATTTTCCGGTCAAAGAGCGTATTATTTTTGGGGTCAGTAAGCTCATTCACTTCAGCTTATTTGTCATCCTTCCGATCATTTTCGTCGGGTGGCTGCCCACACTTATCGGTTTGCTGATTTCTGGTATTGTGTGTGGTATGAGTCTGGCCACCGTATTCCAGCTGGCCCATGTGGTGGAAGAAACCGAATTCAAAACCATTGACCAGTCAAAGGTCGAGGAAGAATGGATGATTCATCAGATTCAGTCCACCGCAAATTTTGCTACGGGCAGCAAAGCACTTACCTGGTTGCTTGGCGGCCTCAATTTTCAGGTTGAACATCACCTTTTTCCAAAGATCAGCCATGTTCATTATCCTGCGCTCAATCGGATTGTGAAGCAGACCTGCAAGGAATATAAAATACAATACAACGAGTTTCGAAGCTTCTGGACAGCATTTAGATCGCATTTAAAAGTGCTGGAGGCCATGTCAAAATAACCTCGTTATTAGCGAGTCCATTTCCTTTGTCCCTTGCCGATACATGTTGGTCATTTAATTGCCTTTAAATGACTTTTCTTTTTTCCGATAGGCTTACTTTTGTCGCACATGTATCCCGTTCGGGATTGAAGAAGAGCAAAATGAAGAAAGAATCACGCATCATATCGCTCATTGTTGGTGGCACACTGTTTATGGAGATGCTCGACACCACAGCGATATCCACGGCCTTACCCAAAATGGCACATGATTTTGAGAGTAATGTTGTACACCTCAGTGCGGGCATTACTTCATACACCGTCATGCTGGCCGTATTTATACCGATCAGTGGCTGGATCGCCGACCGCTACGGCGCAAAAAAAGTGTTCAATACCGCAATTATAGGATTTATACTTTCGTCGATCGCTTGTGGACTGAGTACCAACTTGACATCTTTCGTTATAGCGCGCATCTGCCAGGGTACAGCCGGAGCACTTATGGTTCCGGTTGGTCGTCTCATCGTACTGAAGCATACGGCAAAGAAAGATCTGGTCGATGCGATCGGTTATATTGCCTGGGCCGGATTATTAGGCCCTATTGTTGGCCCCGTACTGGGTGGATTTTTTACGACCTATTTTAGCTGGCACTGGATTTTCTTTATCAACATACCCTTCGGCGTATTTGCGCTGTGGGCCGTGCATACATTTATTCCGGCAATGGAATCTGAAAATAGCCGTCCACTTGATATTATCGGTTTTTTAATCAGCGGGATTGGCCTCGCCGGCATCATGCTGGGTACCGAAATGATCGGCGCTGCCAACGGAGATTATACCAAACCGCTTGTCACTATCCTGGCAAGCTTTGCCCTGATGGCTATTGCGGTATGGCACTCCAAACGTATACAGTACCCCTTGATCGATTATCGTATCCTCAAAATAAAGACTTTCCGGGTTACAGTCTATTCCGGCTCGATTACCCGTATGGTGATCAATGTTGCTCCTTTTATCTTGCCCCTTATGCTACAGCTGGGTTTCGGACTGAGCCCATTTCATGCAGGCCTCCTCTATATGGCCAACATGCTGGGCAGTATGAGCATGAAGCCCGTAGCCATTTGGATAACACGACGGTTTGACTTCCGTAGGGTTTTGATTGGGAACGGTATTATTTTAACAATTTTTACGGCCGGACTTTCCCTGCTTTCCCTGCAAACGCCAATCTGGCTTGTGGCCATCGTATTCTTTTTCTCGGGGCTTACCCGGTCGCTCCAATTTACAAGCCTGAATACGTTGGCCTACGCAGACGTACCCAATGGACAGCTCAGCAATGCGAATACGTTGTACAATACGGCACAGCAAATGGCACTGGGTATGGGTATCGCCCTGGGAGCGGTAACACTTCACCTTGCAAGCAGCTATTATCAGGATACCGTTTATCAGATGCGGGATTTCAGTTTGGCCTTGCAGTTAATTGCTGGCTTATCCCTGCTATCCTTAATCGAATATTTCAAAATTAAACCAAGTGACGGGGCCAATTTAAGGGGTTTGCCTTCACAAAAAGAAGTGCAGAAGGCCGCTTAGTCCTTTAAATATTAGGTGGACTTTTCGGTATTGGGTAGGCTTTTCGGACTGTAGCCAAATTGTTTTTTAAATGCATAGTCGGTCAGGGAAATGATGCACTATATTTGAAATATACCCGTTTGATCTTTATCATAGCAGAATTTATCAGTTCAATGGTATAAGTTGATCCCAGCCCTTATGCCGCAGATTATGTGCGTTATCCAAAAAATCTTTTAGCTTTTTTTCTTTTCGCATCCATTCGTTTACCAGAAGCAGGTTTCCGATCTCCATTTCCGTCATGTTCAACCGCAGGCATTGAAACACCTCCTTACGAAACTCCAGTTGAGACGCATTAGGCGAAATTGGAAAATGGATATGCATCATATTCACTCTACAGGTGCTACTTATACGGAAAAACCATTTGTCAAGCCCTCTTTTTTCTAGCTCCTGCAAAAAACGACCGGCCTCTAATCGCGTACCATCAATCAGTACAACTTGTTTTTCTCCTCTTTTAGAAAAATAGAAAGGAACATCAAACATACGAACAACATCTTTTCGCAATGCACTTAGATCGAATCGAGCTTGGATGTAAAGCACATCATAAAGTGATCCGATTGGGATACTTTTATCCAATTCGCTTGGAGGGAGTATGGTGACCACTTTTTCTACAGGAACTGTTTTTTCTGGTAACAGATCGCTGAAAAGCGTCAATGCGTTTGTTGGCGTAAACCACCATAATTGTCCTCTGATAAAAACATAGCTTACGTAGACCAAGCATCCTGTAGCAACAAGAGGCATATAATGGAACAAATAATTTATAAAAAACATATACGTACTACCGCTACGTACAAAAGCGATTAGATAGATAAAGCAGAGATAGACCATTAAAAGTGCTAAGGATGTGGACAGAATGGCCCATAACAGTTCTGATACTGGCAAACTATTGGTCTGCAAGCGTCCCCTTCTAAAGAGTTGCAATTCCGGATATTTTTTCTGCCAATGGATCCACAAAACTTTCAGCCGAACACGAATGAGCAGCGCAGCAACGACTATTGCCAAAGCAAATGCTAATGTCCAAGTCCAATAGGCTGGCGTCCAAATTCTATTTAACTTAAATCCATTATTTGCAATTAAATTAAAAATCGAAGAGACAAAAAAGCTCTCAACGAATAATCTTAACATTTTCATATCATTCCACCAAATACTGTTATTAGACTAAGGTTTATATTGTTTGAACATCTAATTTATTAAAATTAATCAAGTATTAAGCAAAATTGAATCTTCAAAAAGAAGATTATCCTCCAAAATCACGGAGGTTATTCCTTGGCATTCGTTTAAGTAATCTTTAAAATAAATATTTGCCAAAAGAGAATTTTTATGAAAGAAAACTTAGACGAGTTTGGTTTGGCAGCTAAAGTTGCCACACTTCTCGCGCTACCTAGGGTAGATCGCGCACTAGCGCTGCAGCTTATGAGAGATAATTTTGTGGACTGGATGGAGCACAACTTTAATCTAGGCTCCAATCAGGCGGATAAACTTAACCAACTTCCCGCTGAGCTTAGTCAAAAACTTGGCATTGCGATCAGCAATTACCTCATGGAGGACCATGTACTTCAAGTTCGAAAAGACGAAAAGAAAGATGAGGATCCAGATTTCACAGAGCTTTGTATATACGGGGTCGAGGAATGGCTAGATGGAGAACCTGAAGCAGAACCGACTCCCCTGTATATACGGATTTCATATAGAAATGCCTAGCCTTATAGTAAGGAATAGAAATATAACTTATGGGTTCCGATATGGACGCATGCACATCCCCTATCGAGCGGGATTTCTCATAAAATCTTTTCCAATTCATTTCTGTGATCCTCACCCCATTGGGCTGTTACCGCGATGACTGGTATAAGGCTTTCACCGAGCCCAGTCAGTTCATATTCGACTTTCAGCGGAAGCTGATCAAAGACGACTTTATTGATTAATCCATGTTCAATCAATTGGCCAAGCTGCGCATCAAGTACACGGCGGGTTGCATTGGGGATTTTCCGCTGCAGTTCACCCGGACGCTTGATACCTGAATGTATGGCCCAGAGCAGGTTTATTTTCCATTTTCCCTGAACCACTTGTAGGAACAGATGTAAACCGCAATCTAAATTGATCGGAAGCTTTTTTTCATACATAGCTGCTATATTTTACGAAGGCATAAAGTGGGTATAGATAAATTTATCCGTAATTGACACGGTTACTTTATGCCCTTAACTTTGCAACAAAGTAAATATAAAAATATGAAATACAAGTTATTTGGATCAAAAACAGGACTGCATGCCAGTGAAATAATTTTAGGAGCTGCCAACTTTGGAACCAGAAAAGGTTACGGAGCCGATCCCGAAGAGTCAAAAAAGATTTTAACAGCTTATGCTGATGCAGGTGGTAATTTTATCGATATATCGGATGTTTACCAATTTGGAGAGGCAGAAGAAATCGTAGGCAACTTTTTAGAGGGGCAGCGAAGCAATTTTATTATCTGTTCAAAATATACCCGAAGTAGTGATCCCAACCCTGCGATCGGTAATTTTGGGAATAACCGTAAATCTATGCGACAGGCTGTTGAAAAAACTCTAAAAAGATTGAAGACGGACTACATCGATATTTATATGCCTCATTATGACGATGGCGTAACTCCATGGGAAGAAATAGCCATGGGACTTCAAGATCTGGTCAGCGAAGGAAAAATAGTGTATGCAGGACTAACTAATTTCCCGGCATGGAAGGTGTCGGCCATTGGATCAGCAACAAAACTCAGTGCTTTACAGATTGAATATAATTTATTACAACGTACCGCAGACCGTGAACTGATCCCGATGGCAAAGGAATTTGGTCTTGGTGTGATGATGTACTCGCCAATGGCTGGCGGCCTGCTGACCGCAAAATATAGAAAAGGAGAAGCTGGGCGAATCAGCTATTCTTCTGGCGCTGAATATTCCGAGGACGAGAAAACCAAACTGATCATTGATGAACTGGTATTAATCGCGGAAAAATATGAAGCAAGCCCCGGTCAGATCGCGTTTGCATGGAATTTATCAAAAGAGGCATTCCCATTACTGGGAGCACGCAATAGCAATCAATTTGAGCAAAGTATGACAGCTACTGAAATTAATTTGACAGCTGATGAGCTGACCAAACTAGATGCTTTAAGCTCCATTAGCCTCGGGTATCCGCACGATCTGCTGAATACGGTACGTGGTTGATTTTGTAATCGATAGTAATTCTTAAAGTATATGAACTAAATTTGAATTTAAAATTGCGCCGCATGGCCAAAAGTGATTCTATTTCAGTGAACAGCATGCATTCCAGCAGTAGCATTGCTGTTAGATTGTAAGGGGACTAAAGAGATTCTTTTCGTATATTTACCCTTCTATTCGACGGGGGCATTAAATAAAATACAGGAAAGAAAATGAGTCAATATTTTTGGATCGCGGTGCCCGCGGAGCTATTTTTTCAGCATTGCGGAGAAACGATGGAAAAACATCGGGCTCAGGCCTATGTTGAGACGATAAACCGTCGTTCAGGAAAGCGCAATATTGTAAAATATAGCAAAGAAAATCAGTCGGCATTTTTGGAAAGCTTTTCATCAGCAGATTATCATGGGTTTTACCTATCCACCTACCCTTTTGCAGATCGGGAAACCAGCGTAGATTCAGGTGTCTTCTATGATTCACCTGTAGCCGAATATACCATTGCAGGAAGCGGGGGCTATGAAACTGACCGGACAAGGGAAATTATCCACTTGCGTCAGATCATGAAACAAGCGGACAAATCCGCAAAAGCATTTTTTGCGGCCTTGCAGCGCAGCCTCAAAAAAATCCCCGATCTACGCGATACCCTGAGCAGTGGAAATAAAAACCATTTTTACCTGCCGACATCAAAAAGTATTATTCCCCAAAATGCCCATAGTCGGCTTATAACACTACCCTGGGAAGAACACTGCCTGAGCAAAGACCTGGTCTACCAACAGCAATGATTCAAATTTATAACATAAACAAATGGCAAAATCTATTTTAACAATTACCCTGAATCCATCCATAGACAAGAGTACCCGTGTACAACATATCGTTCCTGAAAAGAAATTACGATGTGAAGCGCCTGTATATGAACCAGGCGGTGGGGGAATTAACGTATCTCGGGCATTGAAAAGACTTGGTTTGGCATCAACAGCCCTTTTTACATCCGGGGGAAAGACAGGCAGTTTACTCGAAAGCTTATTGAAGCTGGAAGATATTGCTATAGAACCTATTTGGGTGAACGGCGAGACCCGCGAAAACTTTATCGTGGTTGACAGCGCAACGAATCAGCAATATCGATTTGGGTTGCCAGGCGAACAGTTTGAGTCCAACGAACTGGAGGGGATCAGGACTTCGATTGAGGAAATCACCTATGTTCCGGATTTTGTCGTTATCAGCGGTAGTATGCCCGCTGGTATGCCGCCCGAGTTTAAACGATCGCTGATCAATACGTACAAAACGAAGGGCAGTAAAATAATCATTGATACCTCTGGCGATGCACTTCGCCTTGCACTGGAGGAAGGTGTCTTTTTGATCAAACCAAATGCCGGCGAGCTTGCTGCGCTTGTGGGAAAAGAGGAATTGGGGCATTCCGATCTGGATATGGCCGCCCAGCAGCTAATTTCGGAGGGTAAAGCAACTTTAATCGTTGTCTCTTTAGGTGCTCAAGGCGCTATATTATATTCAAAAACAGAACGAATACAGCTGCCTTCCCCACTGGTCAAGGTACGCAGTACGGTGGGCGCAGGTGACAGTATGGTTGCCGGAATGGTGTCTGTCTTAGCCCAACAGGGAGATCTGGAGCATGTCCTTCAAATGGGAATCGCCTGTGGCTCGGCCACGACGATGGCGGAAGGAACTGGGCTATTCGCTAAGGAAGATGTCGATCGGCTGTTCTCGGAAATAAAAAAAAGATAAATATTGAGGATTCTGCCTTACTAATGAAGATATTGCTTTACAAAAAGGCGCACAATCCCGTGCGCCTTTTTGTTCTGCTCATCTTTTCCGTTTACCCAGTTTCGCCAATAACCTACTTGTGGCAAAACTGACCAGGGTACCCAAGGCAGCCGTCAGGGCTGTCTGCAATACATCGCCCAACGAGATACTGGCCCAAATGGAACAGATGGTACCGCCGATGGCCGAGACGCGGATATCATTCACTTTCATCCATCGCGCTCCTTTCTACGGTATTTTCGCTTCCATTTTTAACGGACTTATTCTCCCTGACGCCCACCGAAGCATCCTTATCGGTAGGCGATTCAGCTGCCGACATCGTATCATCCATTGCCGACTGATTCCTTTCGCCATCGTCCGGATTGTATTTCCCTTCCTGCGGCTCCTTGCCATCGTCTATCTCGGAATGTGATTTAGCCTCATCCAATACCGTTTCTACAATACCAAGCCCCAAGGCCAGGTATTTTAATACATTCCCCACCTTAGCCGGCAGCTTAACAGGTGCCGCCAACAGCAGCTGCAGCACCTGTCCTACTTTATTGAAGATCTTTTTCATCTGTATAAATTTGTTTTTCAATTGAGATGAAGCTATCAGATTTATTCATTCCCCAATATGATTGAATAAATCATGATGGTTTCATGTTTACTTTTTTAAGGATGATCATTTATTTAGCAGGAACCGCTACTCACTCGACCTGTACTTCGACCAGTCCCTGCAGCATTAGTTCGACCACTAGCGGATAGAACTTTTTGTAGGCGACACCCGAGGCTAACAGGCGATAATCACCATCCTCCAGTACATATTGCGCGCCTACCAGGATGCAGCCCGCAGTCTCTTTGTAGCTGTTTCCTTTGTGGAAGTAGACATAGCTAAAATTCGGAATATCAAGCATCTCTAACATCCCGCGATGCATTTTTGGGTAAGCGTCGTAGTAACGGCCATTCATTGCCCCCTCGCGGTTAAAACCCAGCGGATAATGCCCGACAGGTATGGCAGTCTCGCCCCTAATCTTCACGGGGCGCGGAATATTCTCCAGACCGTAGCAGACAAATTGATTGTTCAGGTAGATCTCGGACAGCGTGCTATGCTTGCCCTGTTTTGTACGAAGTACTTTTATCGTTGATTTCATACGCAAGATTTAAATTAGAAAAGACCGAGGTACTGACTTCTGGAGTACAGGTTTTCGTCACGATCATGTAGGAACAGGTACAGGTGCACCGGCCGATCATGCAGGATGGATGGCAGCTCGATCGTCATTTGGAGATCCTTGCGCAGCACCTGTTGTTCATTGATGGCTGCCTGCTCGCCAATAATATCATAAGCAAAGAGTATGACCTGGTCATCCCATTGGTTATAATCTTTGATGTTGGATTCGGTTACATCCCAGCTCAGCTGAATCGTATTTGACGTACGTACACAGGTATTCACCGCGAGCGGAGACAGCATGCCATTGCTTATTTTTGCGAGAGCGGGCACTACCTCAAAATCCGGATATTCCCCCTGTATCACATTCGTCAGCGTATGCGACATGGCGCGGCCAAAAGCCGCCTGCACCGTGCACTTGCTATGGGCAAAACCTTTGCGGATGAGCGGGTACAGCGGATTCAAAAACCGGCGTGCCAGCCGAAAACGCTCCTGCGCAGCCTCCCTACGTGTCGGATCTGTAACCTGCTTTTTAAACTCAGAAATCACCAGCATGTCTTATCGTTTTGTGTTCAAAAATCAGGAGGAGCCACATGCTCCTCCCGTTCAATTAATCCTTCAGTGGCTAAGCCAGGTCAAATTCGCCCAAATACGTACTTTTGGATACCTTTTCGGCCTTGCGGTCGGTAAAGAAGATCCAGACATGCCCCTTGCCACCGAGCAGGTGGGCCGGGATCTGGATGTCTATCGTACCGGCAGCACGGGTGGGCGGTGTAGGTGCCGTCATAAATTCATCCTTTTCGGGTGAATAGACCAAGATAATGACCTGATCATCGGCCTTGGTCTTGTACAGGCTGTTGAGGATGGTATCCCAGTAGATAGAAAGAATTCCATTATCCACAGCAGCCTCCATGCCGCCGCCGTTGAGGTAAGAGCCCGTACTGATTTCGATCTTGCTGTAATCCAAGCTAAAGTTTGGATAAGTACCGCTTACCGCCTGTGCGATGTTGAGCTGCAGTGCCACGTTTGTGGGCGTCATCTTTTCGGTTTTGGAAAGCCCAAACCCCACCTGCAGGATCGGCGTGATCGGCATCAGAAATTTGGAGATTTTCAGGAAACGGTCCTGTTGGATCAGCTGTTCTTCGGACATCCCTTTCGTCCGCTTTTTGGGCAGGCCTTTGAGGTAGTTGATGGATTTCCAGGACGAAGCTATCACAGCGCCCACTTTACCACTTGCTCTTCCGATTACACCATTGTTGATTGTTGCCATGTTGTTATTTTTTTTAAAAAGTTAAACCCCATAAAGCTTTCATTTATACCGGTATGTATTGCTTTACTTCGACAAACATACCACATCACATAGCCCCTTGTCAATAGCATAAAACAGGTTGGCGGAGACTCGTCGGCGGCAGCCCGTCTTTTGTCGGCGTGTTGTCGGAGGCAATCGGGCATATTCCAGGTACACCGCCGTCTGGCACTTCAAAAACTACGGGTTTGTGCAGCAGTCTCGGGCCTTTGCTTCGCACCTGATTCGTACCTGCTTCGGATCAGCAATAGATCTTGTACAGATACTGACCAGACCTTCACCAGTCTCCGAACAGGGAAATACTGTTCAGCAACGGATTAACAGTGGCTGCTTTTACATGCAGCCCCGAAGACAATACGAAGCAGGTACGAATAGTGTAGGGATTTAAGGCATTTGCCGCGGCCATTTTTTATATTCGGCCACATACAGCTGCACCACATCTTTTTTGAGAAAGAGATCCGCATTACCCTCTTTATAGGTGGCTTTGAGCAGGCCTTTGGCGATACGGCGCTCGATGGTGCGCACACTTTTGCTCAAAAAATAGGCGACTTCGTGGATGGTCATTGTACCGGTCAGCTTGTGGAGCTCCGTATACTGCTGTTCTTGCAGCAGGTCGAGGATACGGTCCAGCTTGGCCGCTAAGGGCGTATATCCGATGCCTGATTTTAATTGAAAAGAATAGTGGATTTTAAGGTGAATAGCTGTCGCATTGGACACAAAACGGGGGGTGATATCCTGTTGATCAGGAGATCCTTTTACAAAAAACATAAACGGGTAAGGTTAGCTCGACTAACCGCCGAAATCCAGCGCAGCAGCAGACCTGTTGTCTACTGCGCTCGGTCTATCTAAGTTTATAAAGTGGGATGATTCAATTGAGCCGAATAAGGTTATCCCATCCCTCATGCTCCAGGTTATTGACGTTATCCAAAAAATCCTTTAGTTTTTTTTCTTTGCGCATCCATTCAGTTATCTGCAGCAGGTTGCTGATCTCCAATTCCGTCATATTCAACTTGAGGCTGTCAAACACTTCCTTACGAAACTCCAGGTAAGTGGCATTTGGCAATATCGGTTGACGGACGTGCATCATATTTACCCTACAGGTTTTATTGATGCGGAAATACCATTTATCAAGCCCCAACCTTTCTAGCTCCTGCATGAAATGATGGGCTTCCAAACGGATACCATTGATCAGGACGACTTCTTTTTTTCTTTTTTGGGAAAAATAAAAGGGCACATCAAACATACGTACAGCATCCATCTGCAAGGTATTTAAATTGAATGGCGAATCTTTATGCAGCACATCATAGAGTGATCCGATTACGATAGTCCTATCCAATGCACTTGGAGGTGCTATAGTTCCCGCTCTATCTGTTGTGTTTTCCTGCGACATGACCTCTTTCCCTAACAAAGCCATCACATTTTCAGTTGTTAGCCACCATAATTTGCCGTTACGAAAAACATAGATCACGTAGGCTATAAAGCCTAGACCAATAAAAGGCATATAATGCAGCAGATAGCTTCTTAACAAGCTGTACGTATCTTCGCTGCGGACAGAAGCGAAACAATAGATAATGAAGAGATAAATCGATAGAATCGATATAGTTGTAGCAAGAATTGCACAGCAGAGCTGACCTTTGGGTATACTCTTGGTCATGACCCTCCCCTTGCTCATGAGTATCAAATCAGGGTACCGCTTCTGCCAATAAGTCCCAAAGGCTTCAAGAAACATCTGCGTGAACACGACCGCAACACCAATCGCAATTGCAAATGCCACCGTCCACATCCAATAGGTCTGTGTCCAAAATCGATTCAGATAAATACCGTGATTTCCGATTAAATTAAAAAGCATGGAGATGAGTAAACTCTCCACCGTTAGTTTTAATACTTTCATATGCTATGTCAAGCTCTCTTAAATGGCTTAGGTTTCTACTGGTTTACAGATCCAATTTACTAAATAAAATCAAATATTAAGCAAAATTCAATCATCCAAAAGAAGATTATCCTCCAAAACCCCGGAGGTTAGGACAGGGCGGTTGCTAATTTGATCTATTTAAATAAATATTTGCAAAAACACAATTTGTATGAAAGAGAACTTTGACAATCCAGGTGTGGCGCAAAAAGTAGCCACCCTTCTTGCGCTACCCTTAGCGGAGCGCGCGCTCGAGATGCAACTTCTTAAAGACGATTTTGCAGTCTGGATGGAACACAATTTTGACTTGAAGCCCCATCAGGTGGAGCAGCTCTATGATTTTTCACCTGGATTTCGGAAACAACTTGGCACAGCGATAAGCAATTATCTCATGCAGGGCAACGTACTTCAATTTCAAAAAGAAGACAAGGGAGATGATGATGATCCAGATTTTAAGGAGCTTATGGTTGACGGCCTCGATGAATGGCAGGATGGTGTGGCGACGATGATGTTCACTCCGCTGTTTATCTGGATTTCCTACACCGGTCCGCAGCAGTAATCCAACCCTACGTTATCCAAAAACCATTTCCCCCGATCATACCGAAATCCTGACCGGGGGGATTTTTATTGACCTATACACCATTATGAAAACAGCACTACAGATCGATATCGCACAGGTATTTGACCAGCCGATCAGTCCGAGAACTGATACGCTCAAGCCAAGCATAAGCATGTCCAATGCGGACTATCAACATTACGAAAACCAACATGGGCAGGCCTGCCTGCAGCAGTTTGACGGCATGCTCGGCTACATCAATATATTGGATCTGCATATACCTGCCGATATTGTCATTCCGATGCAAGTCACAGCGTCGGATATGCATATCTTTTATCTCTTGACAGAAGATCGTGCCATTCAGATCAGGGATGTTCAGAAGCGCATCAGTTACAGCATCTCTTGCAATCGCGGGCGCTACTTCTACTTAACCAGAAGTGATTATGAAATCCATGTTCCTGCCGGAAGGTATACCCTCGTTAACTTTTATTTCCGCGGCAGCATTTTCCGCGATGGCAATG
The DNA here is from genome assembly GCF_002421245.1 of Sphingobacterium sp. UBA5639. Taxonomy (NCBI): domain Bacteria; kingdom Pseudomonadati; phylum Bacteroidota; class Sphingobacteriia; order Sphingobacteriales; family Sphingobacteriaceae; genus Sphingobacterium; species Sphingobacterium sp. UBA5639. The sequence goes on along the minus strand of NZ_DIJR01000035.1, from coordinate 15,678 downwards.
AGCGTCCCTTCCAGTTTCTTCACGCCTTGATCCATGCCTATCGAAAACAAGATCCGAATTCGTGGTGCAGCATCGATTTCCGTGCTGGCATCAGGACTATTTCATTGCTAAAAACCATTGCGTCAAAAATCAAGAAAGGCGACCTCGACAGTGAGGTCAATATCCTCTGGGGTATCAAGAAACTGATCCAGCTATCGAAGGAAAAGATCTTTGAAGAATATGACAAGATTTCGGAATCCCACATCAAATCCAAAGAAGCCCATGCCGCTATTAAGCAGGCAGTAGCCGAGCTTGGCCAGGATTTTAAACTGGAAGATATTGCCTGGCAGCTCGGAATCAGTATGGACTATCTGCATCAGCTTATCCAACTTTACTATGGACAGAGTCCCCAAGAGCTGAAAATAGAATTCATGCTAGATCTCGCCAAGAAATATATTGTAGACGGAATGCCTACCGATGCAATCGCCTATGAACTGGGCTATGCGTCACCCAGCAGTTTTGCACGCTTTTTTAAAAAGAAAACCGGCATGACCGCAACCGAGTTTTTTATGCGGTATAACCAAGACTATTTATAAATTTATTATTAAATTAACCTAGTGACCTAAAAACATGAAAGAAATCATTCAAAAAATCGGAAAATTTTTCAGCGCGGTCGGAAAACTTTTTATCGCTGAGCCAGCTGACAAAAGCAAGATTATTGCGAGAAAAGTCTGTGGAAAATATAGAGCCTGGAAATATGGCCCGCTACGTATTTGTATCGAGATGGCCGCCTCCTATTTCCCTGAAAATTATCAACTTGATGAAGAGGTACTCAAGGCAGCAAATGCTGCTGGCAATATTTATTCTCCAAAGGCTATGCTTTATTACCTTTTGTCCCATGCAAGGAAGATAGCAGCACCGCGGCAGCCATTGCCCATTAAAACGAGCTATAGCTATGTGGCATGGCAGATGATCAATCTATCAAAAGTGGATATCGTCACAACCCTCACCAAACACCCCCGTTTAATAGAAATCCGTGAGGAAACGCTGGAACTGTCTGCTGCGAAAGCCGAGATACTGATCTTGAGCAGCGGTGGTGATTATCTTGAAGTAAATCATCTTCTTTCGAAGATTGACCTGACACATAAATATGTCATTATCTGTTCTGTTTTTGAAGAAGTCTTTATACGCGATCATATTCTTTATCGAGTAGATCGGAAAATTAAGCCAAATTTTAAAAGCGAAAACGAATATCTGGCATTCATTGACGAGATTATCCAAGAAGCCACCACAATACACCTTTGAAAATTTAACCGCAGCATCCCCTCCCGAGGGGATTTTTTATTGCCATACCCTATCATCACTTCAATCCGGTACATACCCGACTCCAGATTCGGCCAAGCCCAGTGCTCTTTTAAGGCCGAACTTTGGTATAAGTTAACGACGAAAAAGTTAGCGGGATAAAAACGAAGAAACAATAAAAGCCCAGTGGGCATGCTGCGCTAAGGATGCGCCACTGCCGACAGACAAATGGATCAGGTAAAACAAAGTTTTATGAACAGAAAGTACCATATATTGAATAGGATGATAGCCATTTTCCGTTGCATCGGAAAGCTATACTCGTCCCTGAGGACGCAGGTGCATCTGCTGTCTATGCCCAAGGGTTTGGTCTGCAGACTGGTCAAAGACAAGCTTCAGCTGGACACTTTGCCGCATCGGATTGCCTTCGCCCAGAAGAGAGTTGTACAGCGAACGTTGCACAACCGTAAAGGGGCACTGTTCACGGAAATCCCGGATGGCCCTTAGGGGTCATCTGGGAACAGGCAGGCTGCGTATCGGGATGCAAAGCCGGCCAGCGAGGTCTGCTAAAAGACACCCAACAAAATAAAAATTAATAAAAGTTTTTTGAGGCAACCTTTTTTTGACCGTATAAAAAAGACCACAACCATGATTTCAAAAAAAATCATTAAAAATAATAAAAGATGGTTCAGTGCGTCTGCGCTAGCCACTATGGTCGGAATTGCGACCCTAACATTTGCTTTTAAGCCAGATGTTAAAGACAGTTCAAACCACAATGCCAATAAAGTATTTGCTACTAAGTGGTATCAATACAATGGTAGTGGGTCAAGAACTGCCGAAAGCAACTATACCCTGTTAAGCACACAGCCTGCAAATGAAACCGAAGCGGCAAATTTATGTCCGAATGTAGGTGAGATCTGTGTAATTAATGCGCCGGAAGGTAGTGGAATGCACCCTGCTTCGTTTTCAACTGCATTTAAAAACGAAATCAATAATGCGCAAGCCAGCGGTGTGGAAACGACTAATGTTAAATTAAGAGATTAGTTGTAAATTGAGATTAGTTGTAAATAAAGGAACTGGAGGCCGATATATGGGCCCCCAGTTCTCTTTTAACGCTCATTTTGTGGAAGTCCGGTAATTTCAATTATTTTTAACGGAATCAAGCTGATATACCGATTATCATCCTGTTTTAATTCAAACAGTTCGTTATCCAGTTTCCTGACCGGATAGATACGGTACCGATCTTCTTTATTCAGTCTTCTTATATCCGACCAACGTACACCTCTAAAAACCAGCTCCTTTCTTCTTTCCGACAAAACAATATCCAATGCCTGTTGGGAAGTACTAGCCTGTATTGCCTGATATTTGCCTTTCAAAAATCGTTTTTCAAGCATAAGATTCAGATATTGCACTGCAGCCGGTATATTGTTCAATCTTGCATAACATTCGGCCAAAATCAGGTATTGTTCATCCGTAGCAAGACCATTAAAATAAGCACCTCCATAACTCCCGTCATAGCTCGCTTTTACTGTAAAAGAACCGTCCGTGTTAGCTTTAAAAAAGATGTCTTTACGGAGATCGTTTTCCGCATAACTCCTATACAAGACAGTATCTATTCTGCACCTTGATGTGTACAGCAACGACGATTCACTAAAAGAACGGCTTGCAAAGATCACTTCCTCATTAAATTTTGGGATGGGTACTGCTGCCGTTGGACTTAATGAATTATAGTCCATCAGCTTACTATAAATTCGCAGGCAGGAATCGGCATACAACGCGGCATTTTTATAATCCCCCATATTTAAATATATGCGGCCGAGCAGTCCGAAAGCAGCAGCTTTGCTTGGTCTGTTTTTCGTTTCTGAATTCTCAGGCAGGAGCCGAGCAGCAGTACGCAGGTCGTTTATCATTTGGGAATAGCATTCGCTAACGGTCGCCCTCACCGAAGGAATAGCAGGATCAGGATTCAGACGCAGTGGAATGCAGGGGGCCGATAAAGTATTTTCCGCATATTGCGGTGCAAAGATCTGTGCCAATTCATAAAACATAAAAGTCCTAAAAAACAATGCAGATCCCCGAACTGCATCAAATTGGTGCATATCATCAGGCTCGTTCTTAGCTACTGCATCAATTTCATCCAAAACAACATTAGCATAAAAAATCGCACTGTAAGCATTTACCCAATCGCTAAAAAGCTCGCCCTTGTCATTCCAAATATAATTATTGCGGGTATTTATGTTGGAAATCGCTTTGAAACCAGTAGCGGTTAGATAATACGTGTCTGCATATTCTTCTCCTGCTCTTGGAGAAGACATATTCATCTTTGTATAGTTATCCAACAGTGCCCACAAATCTGCTATCGTAGCTGGTATAGCTAATTTTTTATCAGGTTTTGCATCAAGATATTTCTTGCATCCCAAAAACATGCTACAGAGTATAACGATGAAATAGAATCTAGTTTTCATAATTTAAATCTTTTAATTTAGAGACTTGTCTTCAGCCCAAAAGCAATGCTTAAAGGTGCTTTTAAACCACTAACAAAATTGGGGTCCACTCCTTTCTTATTGGCTTTCCATAAGATGATATTCAGGTTGTTCAGATAGGCGTAAATCTGGATCTGTTTAAATAGCCCCCTTTTGTTGATGCTATAATTTATCTGCATGTCATTTAGCCGGATATGATCGCCCCGTTCAACCGTAGCTTCTGAAAGAGCATAAAAGTTGTCACGGTCATTATCTAATGGATAGGTAAACGAAGGTACATTTGTCAAATTTTCATCGCCTGGCTTTTGCCAGCGCTGCGCAAAATCGCTATGCCCCTTCCCATAACTTGCCAATAAAGAATAGTCAATGGAGTTGCGCCTGAAATAATAATCAAAATTGTAGCTGATGTTGAGCGAAAATGATAGATTTTTCCAGGATATATCATTGCGTATTGCCCCGAAATATAAAGGTAAGGGCGAGCCATGAAATACCGCATCCGATAATAGTGAACTATAGACGAGATTATAGTAGTCTTGACTAAGCTCGCCGTTATAAAAGCCCTGGGGATTACCATTATTGCCATCCAAGCCTGCCCATTTATAACTCACCACCATATAGGGCATTTTTCCTTCAATTGAAATTAAATCGCCACTGTTGACATAACTATTTGCATATACTGACGGTTTTGTCAGGAAACGCGTAAGTTTATTCTTTACGTAGCTGAACAATACATTAGAGCTCCATTTTACGGCACCGGTTGTATTTACAGAGCTTAGGTTTATATCCAACCCTCGTCCTTCCATATTGGCACTGTTGGTCACCATACTGCTAAATCCTGTAGAAGCGTCCATCGTCTTATTTCCCAGCATATCCCTTACATTTTTATTGAAATATTCGATAGTTCCAGAAAGCCTGTTACCCTTTAACCCAAAATCAAGCCCCATATTGAACATCCCAACTTTTTCCCATCTCAAATTTGGATTGGGCGGATTGGTAATGGTTGCATAAGGAAGTTTTACCTGACTTGCAGTAGCGGGCTGATAGTTCATAATTACCAGGGCGGATTGGCTCGCTGGAAGATTACCACTAAAACCATAAGTAAGTCTTAATTTTAGATTTGACAGTCCGTCAATCTTGTAAAAAGGTTCATCCGGAATATTCCACAAAACTCCTGCCGACCATAGCGGCACTCCTTTTCTATTTGTTTCTACTCCAAATAAATTTGAAGCATCTTTCCGTGCACTTCCTGTTACCGTATATCGCTTTTTATAGGTATATGAAACATTACTATACAACGAAATAAAACGGTTCAACAAGGAACCAAAATTCTGATTCCCATCTATCCTATTCGACCCAAATAAATTATTGTAACTCGGAAATTCCGTTACATAATCTACGGGAACAAAAGTGAGCAGATTATCATCGTAGCCATAAGTTCGCGTTGTTTTACTTTGAGTTTTTATCTCCCTCGCTTCAATCCCAGCAATTGCGACAACTTGGTGATCGTTTTTCCAGTTCTTGTTGAAATTCAGCTGAGAACGGATTGAGTTTTCGGTCAACTGACTCACATTTTCATCAAGGATACCTCCATAAGGAATATTTCGGATCATTTTACCGGACGATATATCTGTAAATCTATTGATCAGGTCACGTGCGAAATAGGTTTTCGCACTATGGTAATTCCTACCATTTACATCATACGTACCATATTGATAACGGACATCCAATTTTAAGGCGGATGAAAAACTATATGTACCATTCGCTCCGATCCGCAGGTCTTTACCCCTATTTCTATTGTCGGCTAAATCCAATTCTTCTAACGGCCTATAAGACCAGTCCAATAAACCCGTCGTTTGCAGGCTATCGATATAAGATTGGCGCAGATTCCGTTCAATAGGCAAGGGATTACCCGCTTCATCAGCAAATCTTGTATACGGGTAAAGCTGTCTATTTCCGATCGAATAGGCTCCAAAATAACCACCGGGACTGTTGGATTGGGTTGAATTTTGAGTATATAATATATTCGTGCTAATTTCAAGATTTTTAATAGGTTTCAGACTTTGATTAAACCGAAATGTGAACCTCTCACTGCTATTGCCTTTTAACTCGCTGGCTGTCTTATCATAACCGGTACTCAGCACATACTTTATCTTTTCATTCCCGCCATTCAGGTTCAGCGCATACTGTTGGTTAATAGCTGACCTGTAGAGGTATTTTTCAAAATCGTTCCGAATATCAATCTTTCCCAATGCTTTAATCTGCTGCTCAATAGCAGATATGCCAGCCAAGTCACTTTCCGGAGTATTTTTCTGCTTTTCCAGCAGTTCAATCAGTTGTCCAACTGGAGGGTGATAATCTGTGTCATTCAGTTCATTATCATAAAAGCCATTTTTGAACAAAAACTTTTGCGCTTCAATATAATCTGGGGTAGACATTATTGAAATGTTAAAAAGATTAGGCTTTTGTGCAATCGTGAGGTTCGTATTCAGATCCAAATGAACCGACTGATTGTACCTGCCTTTTTTCGAGGTGAGCACAATAACCCCATTTCCTGCCCTAGCACCCCAGATAGATGCCGCTGCTGCATCCTTCAATACCGATACCGACGCTATATCATTTGGGTTGATATTGTTGATATCCCCCTCATACGGGAAATTGTCCAATATGATCAGCGGATCATCGGAAGCATAAAGCGTACTGACTCCCCTTATTTGAAGTTTCACCTGGTCGGCATTTCTTTTATCGACTAGTAAACTGCCTGTCACTCCCTCCAGCCTCGAAAGTACGTCGGGCCCTACCCTCCGGTTAAACAAGGCACTATCAATATGTTCAAATGAGCCCGTAGCCCTTTCTTTTGGAATATTCTGATACCCCGTGTTGATGACACTGACTTCTTCCAGCGCCATTATCTCTTTACCCATAGGAATTAAGAGCATTTCCTTTTGGGGAAGATCCACCTGTATTTCCTTCTTTTTATATCCCGTATAACTAATCGTCAAAACCACCGTTGGTTTATCGGTTTTTAAACTGAATAGTCCACCCTCATCAGTGACAAGGACATTTGCTTCTCCATCAACTTTTATAGTACAATGCGATAAAGGCCTATGCGTATCTGTATCAAAAACTTTCCCCAGCAGCGTAGTTTGAGCGATCAACCCTTTCATTCCGGCTAAGGCAACGAATATTATTATTACTATGTTTTTCATGGCTTATCGGATTTTATGGATGGTAAATGTTTCTATCTCCCGATCTTCCAGCGTACAAGCATAGCCCTCAGCTTCAAGCGATGTACGTAAAGTTATGAGGTCTTTACACTGCATAATCGAGGAAGAAACTAGCTTAGTTGGATCATTCGTTTCATCCACAATCAGCGGAACTGAAAAAATCGTATTATTGAAGTTCCAAATTAGGTCAGATAGTTTGATACCGACCTTAATCCTATTTCTAACGGTTTTTGTAGAACGGATGACAAGGCATTGCATATTGGTTCTGTTTAAATATCCCGCTATGCCAAAATAGCGTTTAAGGTCTTGCGCCAGCATATCGTTAAAATCTGCAGAGCTTGTATGTTCGGGCATCACCGCCTCGTAACAATAGGTATTTTCCCTATTCCAGTCCTCACTATAAACAGCTTCAGGCCGTACGTACATGCTTTTTTTAGCGGTCGGATATACATATTGCTTTGCAGATAGTTCGGGTATGGATTTTCCCCATGCGATCACACAAAGGTTTACCAACCTTATATTGATAAAGTATTTACGGACTGATTTGGCTATGCTATCCCTAGATGTACCCACAGTTGGGTTCACACCATTCAGATGCCCTGAAAACATTGTATAATAAATTTTTGATGGCACTGGAGCCCCGTTTTCTGTAGATGTGAGCAGCGGCATGTCCTTATTAAATTGGAGCATGTCATTTTTCATTGTCCAGTTTAGCACTTTGCCTTCCAATACCATACTAATGTTTGCAGCATTGGCATATTCAGACCATGTGGTTGCCCTAAGTATTCCCTTTTTATCAATCCACACCAAGTGTGAAAATAATTGATGCGGGAAAACGGTGGAAAGCAATGTGTCACCAGTGACAAGTGAGAAGTTCAGCTTCTTTCCAATTTCATTACGCTTTATAAAAGTATTCACAATATGTTCCTTTTGAAAGGTAATGGGCACTATCGCTATTTGGTCGCTGAAATCAGCCTGTAGCTTTTGCAATTTTGGAAGGGCTGCTACACAAGGGCTACACCACGTCGCCCAGAAGTCCAAGATAATGAGCTTTCCTCTGTAGTCATTTAAAGAAATGACTTTTTTACCATCGGAGTGGTTTACAACCTGCAAAGGCGTACTCCATAGTGATTCGGGTATAGTATCACCGATCTGCAAAGGAGTTGGCCCGTAGGCCCCGCTGTCCTTGCGGGGCGTCTGAGCCGATAAACTAAACATATGAAATACAGCAATGCAAGTAAAAAGCATTGTTGTATTCTTCAATGCCTTTAAAAAACAAGTTAAATAGGATTGAAAAACTAGTATGAATAAGATTACAAGTAGTGTAATCTGTATAACTGGAATATTGACTACCTTATCCAATAAGGCCGAAAATGATTTTGATGTTTTTATCATCTGCTTATGGATTAGGTATTATTCTGAAATTCTATTAAAGAAACTATGGATCCTTTGTTTGGCTTCCAGATCTGCGATTATCGTTTCTGCAGGTTCAGCAAAGGCAAATGGCACCGCATCGATTTTGATCTTACGAAAGTGCACCAGAAAATAAGCGATCAGTACACGGCACACTTTCATCAAAAAGGTGTGCATCTGCTTTACATCAGCAGCATCTTGTTGTTCCTCGCCCTTTCTATAGTTTTCAAAGAGTGCCAATAGGCTTTCCTGACAGTCATTTATTGTATTTTGGGACCAGAACTCCCGAATGGTATTTAATGGATCGTATCCATTGTCGTATATTTCATAACATGCTAGCTCAAAGGGCAGCAGGTTGTTTGTTTTTTGGTTCATAATTTAGTTTCATCAAGTATGACAAGCCTTCGGGTGCTCGCTCAGATACAGACATAGCTTCCCCCTTCACGAAAATTTCGCGTTCAAAATGGCTTGTCATTGCACAGATCAAATGCGACCTATGCCAAATGGACAAATAGGATTAAAAGTCCGAAAAGCGCCGAGATACAATTTCAAGGCATAAATAGGGTTCATTATGGCGCTCCCTGCCGGAAAGAAGTAAATACCGACCTACAGCGATATTGGATTGCAATAAAAACTACGGATAAAAAGTTTGGACTCAACAAAAATTTACTTAATTTTAAAGTGGAAAAATAAAATAAAGCTGTTTCATTGACCAATATTACCTTTTTAAGCAACTTAATAAATGTATAGGTCGGTGACAGGCGTAAATAGCGGGAAATTAGACTGAACTGGGTTCAGCTGTCTTTGCATTTTAAGGAAAGTCAAGACATCTCCTTTTTATTGCTTTTTACAGCCTGTTTTATATGTTGCTATCTATTCAGGCGCACGTATGATGTTCTTTAAAAGTGATTTGCGGGAATACCTCGCGTAGCGATCTTTGATCGAATGCGTGTAATGGGTAGTGTGTGTTGTGTTCGTTCTCATAATTGTTTTGGTTTATGTGAACGAGCTGGAATTAAGAAGGCTGGAACTTGTATCCTGCAATCATCCGGGAACTAGCAATCCCACAGCGTAACAATCAACAAGCCCAGCCTAAAGATTGCGCAAAGATACACAATATCTTTAGACATGGGTTAAACTTGCTGCCTTACGCTGAATTTTCAATTGCTAGTTTCGGATTCAAAGGCTCGTTCAACTCATGGTCTATTTAAAATAGACATAGTTAACATATTTATTACCAATCCTTGATTGGGTACACAAATATAAAAACAATCATTAAGACCACCAAACATTTGGTGGTAAAAATTTTGACATGGATGAAATTTATAAAACGAAAGCTATATTTCGAATTGAGTACGAATTAATCTTTAATATTAAAGGCCTGCGTGGAGAAAGGGGGTGGTCACAGGAAGTACTAAGTGGAAAAATGGGCTTAGCTGAAAATTTTGTTGGAAAATGTGAGTCTTTAGATCAACCGGAAAAGTATAACCTCCGCCATTTAGGAATATTAAAGAAGGTATTTGGTTTGAAAAGCTTGGATGATTTTTTCCCCAATGGAATTCCTAAAGATGAGCAAATTGTAATACATTATAAAAAAGTACCTAAGAAAAAGGCTGACGGGTCTGATTCGAAATTGATGGAAAACGTAGTCGTTGAGATTGTAGTTGTTGACGCGGAGACCAAATCGGAGGGAAATAAACAGAATAAGAAATAATAATTACATGACTATAGTTGGCAAGATTCAATATTTTAAAAAATCTATGAGGAAATTCAGATTCTAAGGAATTGCTATCCTCATTTCAATGTTTACGTCATCTTCTTTTAGACCAGTAAATGAAAACTTTAAAGTAATTTATGAGATACTCGTAGCGTTTCGATTTTTCATTATATTAGTATAGTAACACTCTCATATTTTCTAAAATTAAATTAATAATGTTTATATTTACCATAAATAAATGCCATTAGAAACAATCCCCTTTAATTTGATCCTAGAGCAACATTCACTCTGCCCCGTCGCATATGGCTCACCGAATTTTATAGGAATATTAATTAATAACAGTTACAAAAACGTTTTAAATGGCGAATAGGACAAGTAGACCATTGAATAACTTCGAGTTAGTAGAGCACTTTTTAGAAAATGCTCTTTCAATTAATATCAATGATGATGAAATGTATAATGTTGTTTCTCAAGTAGTATCAACAGAACTTAATATAGAGAATTTCGATGAATCTCTTATAAGCTTAAATAGTAAATCCTACAGAATAAGCAAATATAGAAAGGATTCCGAGAGACTCTCGCTTCAAAAACAAATAGTTTTGGAGTTGTTAACTCAGGAAAGGTTAAAAAACGATGAAGACATCGTATTAGGTAAAGGTGGTGCATTCCCATTGAAACCTGTCAAAGCAGAGAGAAAAGCATTTATTGTGATTGGACTACCAGCATCCGGTAAGTCGGGAATATCCAATATAATTGCTGATGAATATGGCGCCATCATATTAGATTCAGATTATGCTAAGAGAAAATTACCAGAATTCTCTGCGTTGCCTTTCGGAGCAACTTTGGTACATGAAGAGTCTGATAAGATAGTTTTTGGAAATGGCAATCAGAAATCGTTTAAATCATTATTTGATCATTGTATTGAAACAGAAGCAAATATAGTTTTACCAAAAATTGGAAGCAACGTAGAGAGTATTATAAAATTAATTGAGATTTTGAAAAAAGCCAATTACTTTGTACATTTAACATTAATTGAGTTGGATCGTGTGAAAGCTACTAAACGAGCCCTTAAACGCTTTCATATTTCGAAAAGATATGTACCATTAGGATTGATTTTTGACACTTATGCTAACAACCCAACAACAACATTTTATAAGATAATAACTCACAACAATACGATTTTGGATAGCTTCGGTTCCGTTTCAACTGATGTAAAAGAAGGCGAAAAACCAAAAGGAATAATATCGTCCGGAAATAATCCTGTTGATTTATTTATGACTAAAATTAAAGATGAAAAAAAGAAGTAACAAAGAAGAAAAAAAAAATAAGGAATTATCAGAGTATCCGGTAATTTATTCTTATATATATGAAAGGGAGGTTGATGATATAAATCGATTAGCCAATAAAATAGACACTATAAAAAATCGAAGAAAGTCTACCCCTCCAATCAGCAAAATAATTATTGGTTATAAAGTTGAGAATGGTAAGGTAGTCCCTATTTATCAAGATTAGTAATTCAATTTTCTAACGTTATATATTATTTTTTCATTAAAATAAAGAAGAATAAACACAATATTCTAAAAAAACGTTATATAGAAACAATGTGTTATTGTCTCGTCTTGAGAAAACTTTTAAGATTTGACCTTTAATCCTAAATATGTTTCGCATTATTTTAAACTAGTTCATAGGGAAAATTTGCGCTTTCCTAGATTCTTTAACATCAATAATAACACAATTCTCTTCTCTAGGATTATTATTGATATCAAAGTATTCATTATGAACTTTATTCCCCTCAATCATCGCTTCATCAAAACTTATCTCTCCAATTTGGGTCATTTCCAAAAAAATAGTGAACTTGTCAAACTTTATTCCCAGATACGAATGTTCTGGCACGATGATGATTAGAGGACAATAACCTAACTTTTCTAGACAGCTGGCCATAAATATAACTAAATCAATACAGTTTCCGCCGCTATTGCTAAAGGTGTTATCTGGAAGGTGGACTTTTTGATGAAGAGAAGTTGTTCCCTTATAAAGACTGAAGGTTTTAGAGACATACTTCATTTTTGATGATATTTGACGATATAATGCACCAATTTCTTTAGTAATAGTACCTAAATCTTCTGACATTCCTTCAAAGCCACTAATTGATTGCGCTGCTTCATTTATAATTCTTTCTACTGATACGGAATTAGGGGTTACCCATCGTGATAAAAATGAATAAAAATAGTATTTATTAGACTTTCCTAGATCCTCGCTATCATACACAAATGTCTCCTTTGGTAATAAATTTAGCCGTTTAGAATCCTCGTATATAAGTGTATCTTTATAGTAAACTTCCACAAAAAATTGCACAGATGAATGTTCATTCAATTTAGACAAATAGACATCATTCAAAATAGGAAAAAGCGGTATACTCAAAGTATTCAAGGGATCTAAATAAACAGTTTCGACGCATCTATCCGATAAACCTTTAATTTCATATACAACTTTTATTTTTCTAATCTGCTCACTCATATTAGAAATAACTAAAATAATTGGAGAGTATTTGCCATCGTATACTTCTTTCAATACATTAAAATAGGCTGAAACAATATTTTCTGTATTAAATAAAAGATTTGCAGAAATCTCGTCGTCATGATTTAAAAAGAAAAAATAATCTTTATATAAGTATTCATCAAAGTGATATTTAGGCGGAAGTTCATTAATTAATTTTTTGACAAATCCGCCATGATAGTTGTTTCCAAAATTTAATTCTAATGGAATCTCCCATAATCTTTTATCTTCGTAATCTCCAAATGTCTGTAAGGCTAAGAAAGACTCTTCATTTATAGAGAATGAATTAGGTTTATTTACAGTATATTTTTCAATTATAACTTTTTTATAAGGAAGAAAAATTCCTAAATATAATAAGGAAAGCTGCTTTTGCTTAATATGAACGTCTGCATTTTCGATTTCGAATGATACTTTGTATTCAAATTTAGTATTAAATTCCGCCCAGAAAACATCATTTTTCTTTGAAGCAAGTCTTCCTTGATGAACGACAGCCGAAATGTAATCTGATTCAAATTCAGGCATATCTTTTACATCAATATTCTTACTAGAAGATCTTGCATGTGGTAGCCAAACATTTAAACTATAAGATGTTTTTATTAGTGATAAGCTAGAATCTCCATACTTACATTTCGCTTGTACATAATTACAATTACTACTCTGAGAAGTAGACATTATAACCAAAGGAGCTAAAATCTTATCATTTCTAAACTGGACGTTGGAAGTTTGGATTTTCCAGTTATCTTTCAAATAAATTTCATTTCCTATCCCCCTATCACTATCCAATTTGAAACTTATTGATACTACGGCTTTATTAAAATCAAGTAGATCTATTCGTAATTCCTTTACTGTACAGGTAATTACATCAAACAAATTAGGTAAAAAAAGAGGTACTTCAAATTTAGTTGTTATGCCATTAGATACCATTATAAGCTCTGCTTTCTGTGAATTATATGGAGTATAATTCAATACTTCATAAGGAAAATATTCACACTCGGTATTACAGTATATCCAGGAGCGTATCTCTCCGCAGCACTTACTACATATCATTTGTCCTGATTTCAGACATCTTCTCTTCCCTTTTACTCTTTTACAAACAGTACATTTGTTTATCATATTGAACAATTATTGATTTTGCAAGGTAGACTTACCTGTTTTTTTTTTTTTTGCGAAAGAGATTATTTTTTCCACATCTAGTTCCAAAGACAGAGGAGTTAATCCGTAAAGAAGCTCCATTGATGTCGTATTGCTTCCTCAGGTGTTGTACCTAATTCATCAGCATATAAATTACGTTTAGATCCCTTTGGGGAATCATTAATAATAACCATAGCCATTGGCTTACCTGACCAATCGGAATGCTGAGATTCTATTTTACATGAGCATACGATATTTTCTCTATAAGAGCCATAAAAGGTATCATAAGTATTTAATTCAATTGGCGTTCTCTTACTGTAAGAAATCGGTTTAACATCACCCGACACTCTAAATTCGTTCAATTTTAATTTCTTCTTTGACATTTACAATAGGCTTTATGCAAAGATAACCTATTGAAAATAATTCAACACACTATATTTGCATATTTCGCATTAAAGCGCCTCAAGAATTGTGCTGGATAAAGTACCCCATTTTTCCGACAGCTGAGATTGGACTTTTCTAATTTACGTTACTAATTGATTTATTTGTTGTTTGTTTCTAATATTTTTTGATAATTCCGTTGGTGTAAGATTCCCAAGACCTTCATGGGGTCTATTGTTATTATATTCATCCATCCATGCCTGGGTATGTTCTCTTACTTCTGACAAGTTGAAAAATAAATAAGCATCCAAAATTTCTTTGCGATAACTTCGTTGAACCGTTCGATGTAGCCGTTCTGCATAGGCTTACCGGGCTGGATAAATTGAATAGCGATGCCTTGGTCTTTACACCAGAGCTCAAAATGATGACTGGTGAATTCAGGACCATTATCTACGCGTAGACAGAGCGGTTTGCCCCGCCAGTCTATGATTTGTTCAAGTGTCCGAGTTACCCGCAAAGAAGAAATTGAAGTAGCTATTTCGATACACAATATCTCACGGGAACAGTCATCCATCACATTAAAAGTTCTAAACCTATTTCCACTGGCCAAGCTATCGCTCATAAAGTCCATGCTCCATTTTTGATTAATGCTGCCCTGTTGTTCCAGAGGCTGTTTCTCCCGAGCAGGTAGCCGACGTTTGCCACGTCGTTTCTTGTTCATATTTAGCAGCTTATATACTCTGTATACTTTTTTATGGTTCCATGGCTTACCTTCTCTGCGCAGGTAGGCATATAGTTTTCGGAATCCATATACAGGATGTTTGGCGGACAGATCATCTAATGCAGATATGACTGCACTGTCATCTTTCTTACTAACATAGTAATATTGTGAACGGCACATGCCTGTCAATTTGTAGGCTCCGGTGACACTCAAACCGTGATCCAGGACAATCTCCTGGGTTAACTGTTTTTGCTGCCGGAGCCCCAACCTTTTTTTGTGATGACTTCTTTTAGGATATCATGGTTCATACTCAGTTCGGCAAACATCTTTTTCAAACGTACATTTTCTTCCTCAAGTTCCTTTAGGCGTTTGACTTCTGAGGCTTCCATGCCTCCGTAACGGCTCTTCCAGTTATAAAATGTGGCTTTGCTAATTTCCAGCTCACGGCAGATGTCTTCGGTCTTTCTGCCTTCTTCGCCCTCTTTGAGTGCTCGCACAATCTGGCTTTCTGTAAAACGTGTTTTTTTCATTTTATTACTTAAATCTAAACATTTATGTCCAGTTTTAAGCTGTTTGATTTTTTGGGACACTTACATTACCACCAACATTATTTTTGAGGGGTCAGTATGATCCGGAATAAGTTCATCTAAATCTTATAGAGGGGTCAACATCTGCCGGAATAGCATGCGATAACTCAATGGAATTGCGCATATACTCCAGTGCAACGTACAGGAATCATGGGGTCAATTTACGGTTCTTCCCCACTTTTGGTGG
>NZ_DIJR01000011.1:0-117687 GCF_002421245.1 Sphingobacterium sp. UBA5639 | reverse complement strand
TCAATATCACCATTATATCCAATTAACAATTAGCCAAAGTATTTTATGGAATTATTACAACCTTCTAATTTTAAGGATTTATTTGATATTATAACATCTATTATAACCGGGCTTGTAGCATTGGTAGGAGTATACTATGCTGTCCAAACTTATTTTATTGCTAAAGAAGCTAAAGATGAATGGAAAAAAGAGAAAATATTTGATATCGATTTGGAAGGTTATTCATTCACTTTAGATGCGATGAAAGCTCTAGAGGATCTAAGATTAGATCAGTACAACCCTGAATTGGTTAAAGAACATAGTAAGCAAATTTTAACAGATATTTTTACCACAGGAGAGACAGGGGTATATAAATCATATATAAATTTTTTTTCATATGGAAAATACTACAATGACTTAAAACCAAAATTATTCGAAATTCGTAAAACAGCGTTGAAAATTTTCAATCAATCAGATGATGAAGAACTTATTGATTTCTTCGACAACTATATATCTTTCGAAGCAAACATATTTTCTATTCATCATAATTATCATGTGTCTATAATTAATAAATTTGTAGATGACTATGGTTATAATGGAATTGCCAAAGAATCTTCAGCGCCAAATATTTACTTCCGAGCAATAAAAAAAGAAAGTCCAGACGTTGATGATTTTGAAATTCACAAATTACTTTATGAAAAGTTCTTTCTTTTAAAAGATGGAGATTGGCTTGAATCAATGAAATCGAAACAAGTATCTTTTTACTTTAGAAAGTTTAAGAGAAATAATAAAAGGCGCTGACTAACCAGCGCCTTTCAACTTCACCACAGTATTTTCTTTCGCTGTCACCGCTGCCGATCCCTCAGCCTTAGTCCTGACAATCTCACCAAACAACAAAGAGAAGCGCTCCGACTAAAGTATTCGGGGCGCTGCGCTTATTGCGGATGCGAACTAAGCCAAAGATGGGCCGCTGATCATATTGAACCCCTTGTTCGCGATTGGGTAAATGGTGGATGCCAATACCCTGAACGAGATTGTTTTGAAAACCTAACCCCTGCCTGTATGTCCTGTAATACCATCAAAGGCTCTTTGAGTCTGGAAAGCATAGAGACAGCACACAATACAAGTTTGCAAAGCGTTATGGGTTGGTCCAGGAGATAGAAATACCTGTTAAATTTTATTTTGAAAATTAAATCTAAAAAAATATATTCGTGGAAAACCTATCAATTATGGCTTATACTCCTATTCCTACTGAATCAAAAACTAAGATTGATAAATCTGGAAAGTTTCTTACATCTTACCGTCATGACACTTTAGATTTTGATGATTTCGATATGTTTTTAGATGCTATTGATTTGGCTAATAGGTGGAGAGCATGCCACGCGTACCCATTAAATACTTTTCAGGCTACTTTAAGAACAAAACTAAAATCATTCAAAGGTAATCCACTAGTTGCACAAAGACTTAAACGTATGCCGACTATTATTGATAAATTGGTGAGATATCCAAATATGCGATTGTCGCAGCTTCAAGACATAGCTGGGGTTAGAGCTATTCTAGCTGATATTAGTGATGTATATGCATTAGTAGATAAGTATGTAAAAAACCACAATTTCCCACATACTCATGTTGAACCAATTTTCGATTATATAAATAGACCAAGGAATGAAGATGGATATAGGAGTGTTCATTTAATTTACAAATACAATAATAAAAAATTCAAAAATTTTGATGGCTTAAAAATTGAGATTCAAATAAGAACAAAATTACAGCACATATGGGCAACAGCAGTAGAAACTGTAGGTAGTATTATTGGACAACAACTGAAATCTCGTCAAGGCGAAGAAAATTGGTTGGATTTTTTTGCTTTAGTTTCTTCAGCATTTGCTATTACAGAAAATACACCTAAAGTTCCTAGATTTGCACACTTATCTACAGCTGAAACTTATCAAGAAATAGCCAGACTGGAGAGAGAAATTGGAGTTTTAGATAAAATTAGAGGCTTCAATTCTGTCATTAATTTTGGCCATTCTGGTACTGGCTATTCACACCATTTAATAATAATAGATAAATATGAAAATAAAAGTGAAGTCATTGCCTATGATAGAGATAGCTATCAAAAAGCTCTTAATGATTATGCCGAGTACGAGTCAAATGCTTCCTCAATTTATGATGTAGTATTAGTATCAGCTGGCCCATTAGAGGCTTTAAAGAAAGCATATCCGAATTTATTTCTTGACCTCTCTGTTTTTATAGGGTTATTAACAAAAATGGTAGATGAAGGAGGATTATACTTAGATTTTGCTGAATTTGCAACTACTTAAAAGCCTAGACTAACAATCTAGGCTTTTACTATTGGATCAACCCAATAAATCTTATGATCAGTCAAATTAAGCACATCCATTGGTGAAACGTGACATTCGATAATATCTTCTAATCCATCACCGAGAACATACTTCAGGGCTTCTGCAGACTCGACAGATCCCTCCAATATAGTTCCTTCATCGAGCACAT
Organism: Sphingobacterium sp. UBA5639; assembly: GCF_002421245.1. Taxonomy (NCBI): domain Bacteria; kingdom Pseudomonadati; phylum Bacteroidota; class Sphingobacteriia; order Sphingobacteriales; family Sphingobacteriaceae; genus Sphingobacterium; species Sphingobacterium sp. UBA5639. The sequence goes on along the minus strand of NZ_DIJR01000011.1, from coordinate 115,194 downwards.
ATAAATCAGATGTAATCATATTGACTTTGTTTTTAGTAATCCACTCCCTAAGCTTATCTTTGGTCATTAGGACAACTCTTTCTCCAGCCTCCTTGGCTTCTCTTATCTCTTCATCTGCAACGTCTGGAAATTCTTTCCTTACAGTCGCTTCGTATAAATCCCATTTTCCTGTGCGGATAGCTTCGTTTCTTAAATAAAGCTTTCGGCCGTACTCTCCGACTTCGTTAAAGTATTGTTGCAATGTTTTCATAATCTAAAATTCTATAAATACGCTTCCAAATAGGTCCTCATCACGTATATTGTTCAATGCATCTTCAATAACTAAAATATTCGGTTCTTGGAATGGCACGGCCGTGACACCTTCACAATCCAAAGCAACCAGCCAATCCATAACATTAGGTACCGCGATAGCCTTCCATGTGACATTACTGTTGTCTTCACAATCGGCTGGGGCAATAAGGACATTGTACCCTTTGCTCTGAAGTTCTTTCAATACCGAATGACTAACCTTTGCAAATCGCATTTTATTTGTACTTTTAAGTAAATATAAGAAATTATGTGTTACCATACTTCGACCCCGAGCACCAAGCAATTAGTAGACGCTTTACAAGGAAAAAACGTTCATTACCAAAATGAAGAGATATTCCATGTCAGCGGATTTACTCGGCCATACCTCCCTGTGACACTAAACGAGAGCCAAGACAGCATTGTTGCTGCACGATGGAAGCTTATCCCTTTTTGGGTAAAAACTGAAGATGATGCAGCCAAATACGCTAACACATTGAACGCCGAATCAGAATCTATTTTTGAAAAGGCTTCATATAAAAACTACATCGGCAAAACCCGTGGTCTACTCTACGTCAATGGCTTTTACGAACCTCATAAAGTTGCTGGTCAAAAAGAAACTGAAAACTATTACATATACACACCAACAAAGGAAATTTTCACTATCGGTGTTGTATATTCAAATTTCAAAGATTACGAGACTAACAATGTCTATCCGACCTTTTCAGTTATCACGACAGCTGCCAATCCCTTACTCGAGGAGATCCATAATGAGAAAAAGAGAATGCCATTAATCATACCTCCCGATCGTCGCGATGCCTGGCTAAACGCTAGCACCAAGGAAGACGTTCAGCAACTAATGATTCCTTATGAAGGTGAGCTTGGAGCGCATAAAGTTTTCCGTGTAACCGGAGCCAAAGGTGACACCAACCGTCCAGACATTCAGGACGCTATTTAAGCTTTTTTATTCTCTCCTTCACAACCCATTTTATAGCGGCTTCAAGTTCGTCAGGCCACTGCTTTAATCCTTCTTCAAGTATCTTTGCACCAGTCTCAATTCCAACATTTTGAGCCGCCAGTAACGCCGACTCCCTTACGTGATTTACATATCCTTCAGGTGGTTGTTTGCTTATTTCCATAATTCAAATTTAAAATTATTCTTGACAAAATACTAAAAATGTTAGTAATTTTACATCATGAAACCTCTTGAAGTCTATTGCCGAAATCGCGTAATTTACGTCCAAATGACTGTGCATGATAAAAGCATGGGCATGAAAGATTATCATCTTTACAACAAAAATGGTCTTGCTTTTTATGTTTTCAGGAAGTCTCAAGGGTTTTGGGAACTAGCATACGGTGAACTTGCCGACGATATAAAGGAAGCTTGTATCGACGCTCTTATACTTCGCTTTGATACTGATGTGCCTGAGCTATTCTATCACCAAGGCAAGCGCCAGATTGTGGAAGTTAGAGCGAAGAAATATAGCCTTTGGCATATCTACCTAAACAACTCCTATGTTGGCAGCATCGATTATGATAAGTATTCAAAGGCTTTTGATTATCATATTGAAGATAACAGCTTATTAACCGACGACCACGTTCAAAAGTACATTGGTATGATCCAACGTGGCGAATTAAAGTGGATAAAGGATGATATTCGATAACTTTGAAGTCGATGGTGAGCCACAGGTTTTGGAGATTACCTCACTCATGGGCGGCTATTTTCATGTGTACATCAATAGATACTTTATAACAAGTATTTCTTACACCACCGAAGGCTGGCGCGTTCATTTCAACAACAATTCATGGTTATCCCGGGATGAAGCGGATATAATGATTGAGATGATCGAATCAGGGGAAATTCCTACGTTATAAAAAAAGGCTGATCTCACGACCAGCCATAACTAAATTATAATTAAATCCGTACTGGACCGGGATATACATTGAAAAATGGCCAGGCCTTAAACCTGACCATACAAATAAATCAACCAACTGAACTGATAGACTTTGATGGATCGTCAATCAGTGGACAAAAGCAAAATACTCTTGGTTTGATAAAAATTAAAAAAGCCTTGAGTGGGGAACCCAAGGCTTTAGCCATTATTAACCTATATTTTTGAAAAGTATCTATAGTACAAATCTAATTCCACTTTTGTTTAAAAAAAAGGCCGAGACTGAGAATCTCGACCTAGACATGTTTTATAGTTACCTATTATTGAGAATTTGTATAACAAGTAATATTTAGAATTGTTTTGCTAAATAAAAAAACCTTGAGTCTGGGAGGGATCTCAAGGTTTGTTAAATACTACCTACTTAGAAAAGTACATATAATACAATATCGAATAACGTTTGGTTTTAATAAAATAAAAAAAGGCCGAGTTACAAAATCCTTCTTAACTTCCTCATTTTTTATAACTCTTTTGATCCCAAGCAATATATTGCACCAATGACTGTGATGCAGCCACTGCAGCTAAGTCTGTTACTAACAATAGACATTTAGCATTCGGTATATCCTGATGGAAATGAACGATTCCCTCACGCATCCATCTGTCAACGTTTGTTCTTCCGTATAGTTTATATGCTTTACTTTTGGCTATATAGCCAGGAACAATATTCGCTTGTACTAGCGCCTCTTGAGCACCTAATTTTGCAGCATCCTTAAGCATCGCCGCTAGTTTATAATCTAATTGCATATCAAACATTATTTTTTCAAAGATAATGGGAATTCAACACTCATTTTAATAACGCTTTTGCTATGGAGCGTTATGTGAGACAATAAATTCCTCCATACTTACCGCAGGGTATAGATGGGGGAATTTTGAGTCTATGCGGAACATATCTTTGTTATGTTGATTAAATAATAACACAAAATACTTAACACACTCAAAGATGCCAAATAAAGCAATAAGACAAAAAAACAACGAATTATTTCATCTTCTTGGTGTTTTATATTTAGAAGTAATACAAGGCAAAGCAGACCAAGAAGAAGCTAAGAAAAGACTAAAATATATCGATAAAAAACTGGCTAAAATTAAAAGTAAGCTTAGTAATACCAAATATTTATAACATTGATAATACTCTGCTGGAAAGTCCACGTTGTCCACAGAACGAATGACAACCACGACTATTTTCCTTCACCAACCCTTCAAGGTACTTTTGTCTTGTTGATTAAGTAATATTAAACGATAATAGAAATGAAAGAAAAAACTAAAAATTTGATTGACGATTCAGAATTATGCAGAATCCTGGATATTCACCGGACCACATTATACAAATGGCGCAAAAAGAATTGGATTCCATTTTATCAGATTGGAAGAAATATAAAATACGACTTAGACGAAGTATTAGCGTTTGCCAAAAGTTTAAACTAAACCTATGAATGACATTGTATCAAACCCATTCCAAACGCTCTATGATGCTATTTTGGAATTAAAGCAGGAAATAACAGATTTAAAGCAATTGAACTCCGCAATTGACGATCGTCTAATGTCTCGCCAGGAAGCTGCAGCATATTTAAAAGTACATGTTGACACTGTCACAAGACTTGCTAGCTCTGGTCAATTAAAAAAATCGAACATAGGTCGGAACCTGAAATTTAGAAAGTCGGACTTAGATCAATATTTAAATAACAACGCATAAAAAAAAAGCTACTTAATGCAGGTAGTAGCTTTTGGACAAATTCTTTATTTACAATCTATAACAGTGCTAAGATAAAGATTTATGTCCAATTATGCAAATTATTGAATAACAAATGGATATAACTCATGTATTATGCAGAACGGTAATGTAGAACATACACAAAAAAGCATTACATACACACAAAACAACCTTGACAATAACAATATTTCTCTATCAGATATTTGGCCCCAAATAAAACTTTTGTTGGCCGATGGTATATCTTTAATTCCCGTTCGAGATAAAGATCACGGGGATAAAAAAGCTAAATCGCCGTGTATGGTTTCTTGGAAGCCCCAACAGACCGAACGCATGACCGAAGCTGAGTTATGGGAAGCAATGAACCAATATGATACTACAGCTATCGGGGTTGTGTGTGGTGAAATATCAGGCCGTTTAGAGCTTATAGATATTGATAGCAAGTATAAGCCCGGTATAGAAGCCTTGCTATTAAAGGATTTTGAAAAATTGTATCCTGAGATATTTCCTAAATTACGTATTCATGCTACACCTTCAGGAGGTAGGCATGTTATGTACAGAATCGAAGATCATGACGTTGAAGGAAATTTAAAGCTCGCTGGACGTTTTGCGACCGATGATGAAGTAAAAGACCAAATAAAGGCCGGAAAGAAACGCCCAACCAAAACGGTGAACTTCTTGGAGACGCGTGGTGAAGGTGGTTATTTCTTATACCCTCCATCCCTTGGCTATTCTGTAGTTCAAGATGTGCCAATCCCAGTAATTACATGGGAAGAGCGTTGTGGTTTAATCAATTTATGTCGGACGTACAACGAAGTGGTTAAAGTGGCTCCTACACCGCAGCCAACAAAATCCCAAAACGACTATTATACAACCAATCCATTTGAGGATTTCAATAACCAGTGTGATCCGGTGCAGCTCATGGAATCGCAAGGTTGGAAGTTCCTTCGTGAAAATGCACGCTTTATTTGGTTTACACGTCCGGGTAAAGAGGATGGTGTTTCTGCAAGCTGGAACCATGAGAGACGTGTTTTCTTTGTTTTTACTAGCTCTACTGACCTTGACAGCAATCGCGGATACAATCCGGCATCTCTGCTTGCTGAGTTTGGATTTTCAGGGGATAAGAAAAAAGCATATAAGTATCTTGTTGACAACGGATATGGTAAAATAAAACCTGCTGTCGAAAAAAAGATTATTGCCCAAGCTGTAAATAAAAAGATCAATGGCCCAGCCAATCTTAGTGAAGGAGGTAAAAACGAAATCAATACAGGTATTCAGCAAAGTATTATTGCCCATCCTTTTGGTGAGTTTTGGAAAATAGATGACGGCATAAGCATCCATTTGAGCGATGTTATTTTTGTCCTCAAAGGGTTGGGATTTTGTGACCATTTAGGCAGACTATGCAAATTCAATTTTGACACCCGTATTGTGTCTAATTGCGAAGATGAACTAAATAACCTGATTGATAGTCTACGTGATTATGTGAAAATTGAAGATGGTAACCTGCTGGACGATATATTCAATGCTATCGAAGAAAAGCTAAGCACAAAAGTAAAGTATATTAGGAGCCGACTACCAAGGCTGGATATGAAATATATATTAGCTGACAAAGCAAGCGTAGCTTATAAATGCTACACTAATTGTATCCTGGCAATATCTGCCGATGGAGTCAAACAGTTGGATTATGAATGGCTAAAAGGTCAGGATCTATTTGTTTTTGATTCTCAGATACAGCAGCGAGAATATTATTTCGATCAACCCAGTTCCGACCTTTATAAAACTTATCTAACCAACGCCACTAGGTACACAGACCATGTGAAAAATTGCTTGGGCTACCTTGCCCACAAGAAAAAAGTAAAGGATAGAGCCTACCTTATAATATTGACGGAGGAAGTACCCAATATTAAAGACGGCGGAGGATCCGGAAAGAATGTATTTACAGGGTCTCTTAGCTGGACTACAACCGTGCATGAGGTTGATGGGGCTATAGTAAAAACTGACGAAAAGATGCTGCAGTCTTGGAACGGCCAAAATATTTTCGTTATGTCAGATCTTCGAAAGAATTTTTACTGGCCAATGCTTAAGAACCCTGTTTCTGATAACATGACTATCAAAAAGCTATACAAGGACGAAAGCAGTATACCATTCGAATTATCACCAAAGTTTGTTGCGTCTACTAATTTTTCTTATGATATATCCGACGGAGGGCTTAAGCGTAGAGCAAGGCCTATAGAGTTTACACCTTTTTACACAAAAAACGGCGGTGTCAAAAAAGTACACGGGAAAATGTTTCCTGACGATTTTACCGCAGAGGATTGGATGAGCTATGATGAAGTGATAATTGAATGTATCCAATATCATTTACAACAAGATGGACAGATCGACGAAGTTGTGTTGTCAGAAGGTGGGCAGTACAAACAATTAGTGTTAAAATATGGTGAGGACTTATTTGAGAGAATCAGTGACTTTACTGATGAACTAATCGACGATCGTCCGATGGGTTTCGTTAAAAATCTAAAAGATGAGATAGCATCATACCTTGATCAGTTCCAAAATCGGTTCCAAAAAATTTCATCTTTTTCAATTTACGAACTCATTTCCTATTTCGCAGAGAAAAAAGGATTTGAATTTTCCTACAATAAACGCAAAGGGATGAACAATCAAAAAAATGAAAAAAATTGGATATATGAGTTTATAGAGCAAGATTTTTTGGAACCTTAAGCTTCTTTTGGAACAATTTGGTTTTTTTTTGGAACCTAAAAACAGCCTTTAAATATGTTTAAAGCAATATTTTTAGGATGGTTCCAAAAAACCAAAGTATTTTCTTTAAAACTCAACAGAAAATAAAAAAAGAATGATGATTAAAATATACGCTAAAAACAGTGGGGTTAAAAACAAAATGATTTTTATTTCCTGTATAAAAAAAGTTTTAGGCGTTTTTTATAGATTTTTTGGAACCAAGAAAAATGACAGATAAACAAATGATCGAAATACTAAAAAAAAGACACCCTGACGTCTATGCGAAAATAAAAGCGACAGATGTAGGGAGCATAAATAATACCCTTGTTGACCTAGCTTGGTTCTTCTCTGGTATGTATGAGCAGCGGACTAATATATTTATTTGTGCCTGTTTATTGAAGTATTCTCCGAATACCATAGTAGACAATTCGAGGGTGACTCATGGCTTGGTTGGGGAAATGGCCCGTGTAAAAGGTGTTACTAAGGGAGCTATCAGCCAGAAAATAACTACAGCGGTATTTCAGTACCAGCATTATGCAGATATAGAAGAAAAAGCAAACAGAATATTGGATAAATTAAATAATGTGATTTATGAGTAGTAAGAAAGTAAAAGTGAATACTGAAGATCAATGGAGCATTGATTTTATGAATAAGAAAGTTTCAGATGAAAGAAAGAAGATGCAGTCTTGCGAGGAAGGGTTTAAAAGATATGTTATGCGTAGAGCATTTTTTGTCTTAAATAAAAATTACCGATCATTTAATATGCTAAACGCAATAGCGAATAAAGCAATAGAGAATCTTATCTACAATTATGATTATCAGCTTCCTTTCAATCAAGATCATGTTGATAGATCAATAGTTGAAGTGTTTCTAAAATATGGTTCAAAGTATTGGATAAAGAAAACCGGATGGTTCGGCAAAGACAGAAGAAAAGACACTTATATCGAAAATTTCAAAGGTGAATAGAGGTAGTAATTTTTGAAAACAACAAAGAAATACAGAATATGGCAGTAAAAGGAAAAACTAACAATCCCAATGGAAGACCAAAGGGAGTTCCCAACAAAGTGACAACGGATTTGAGAGGTGGAATTGACGCATTTCTGAAAAACAAATGGAACGAAGTTTATGAAATTTGGGATAGATTGGATGACAAAGATAAAATCCTGTTTATGGACAAAATGATGAAGTACGCTATTCCAACATTACAATCTACAACAATTGATGCCAAGGTTGAATCAAATTCAAAATTGGAAAAGTTGAATGCTACGCAATTAAACACATTGATAGATCAAATTTTGGAAGAAGATGAGAATACATGAAGAAATTAGTAATGGCGCAGGGATTTCTCCTGAAGAAATAAAGCGCGGAACTATAGAAAGTATCCGCAAAACAGAAGATGGTTCATTTGTCTATCACTTTTATAGATTGCCCGGCTTTTGCACTATTTTAGGATTCGATGATAAGCTGATTGGCTGGCATGCGGACAATGACTCCCCTGCTTACATTGATTTTAAAAAAGAGTTCTTAATCAATTTAGATATCGAAGCATTGAAAGTATTCGGCAAGAACAAAGAAAAAGATTTGGATATCGTGTTTGACGGAGCATCGTACATTGACTTAAATTTGATAAATCCACCGCATCGAGCCCCTATCGTATTAGTAATGTTATATAGCGAGGATGCTAAAATGATCGCTAGAAAGCTTGGCTATCCAGTTATTAATCATGCACAATTGACATAATGAGAACAATTAACCCGAAAACGGAAGAATATAAGCAATGCTTAATTTCTTTGATTGAATTTGGCTTCACAGAGCCATTAAGAAAGATTAGATCATTTCCTGATCAACCAATTCAAATAATCAATGAAGGGGAAAGTCTGGAAATAAAAAATCATCCTTTGAATTTTGTAAAATACAATAGTGATAATGGTTTTGTATTGTTTCCCATGCCATGAATAGCCGAGATATAGATTTTGACAAATGCAAATGGTATGCCGGTGGTTGTATCATTGAGCAAGGCACTGATAATTATCGTTTCTTCTTGGAATTACTTATCAAGAATAGGCATATAGAGACCTTACAGGAGATTCGCGATCGAGGGTACCCCGAAATCCATCTTATTCTAAATGCTGCTTCTTACTTGAGATATAGGGCGGACAACGAAGAAAAGAAAGTATTCGGGTTACCAACAAGCAATTATATTAGCGATAATATTAAGAAATTGACAGATTGAATTTTCCAACATCATAACGCGTGTGACGCTTATAGGGTGTCGTGAAATACGATCCCCTATTTTTTAAAATGTTAATATCTAAACTTTATGTAAAGGTTTAGATATTGTATTATACTATATTATAATATAAGATATTATGTATTTACCTTAGCTATATGGAACAGAAGTTTTATAGCACCAAAGAAGCCAGTCGCATGCTTAACATTGAGCGCACGACGCTTTACGCATGGAGGAACAAAGGTAAAATCAAAATGGAGAAGTTTGACAGTCAATATTACATAAGCGCAGACGAAATCAAGCCTATCTTAGAAGAAAGGATTAAAACCGGCAAAACTCAAATCTCAACAGATTTTCCTGCGGTTAGTCATCAGCCTATTTTGATCGAAATGCCACGAAGAAAATATGATTCCGAAACCCGATAGGCGTACTAAAAACATCGTTTAATTTACTTTATTACATTTATCATTTATTTGTTATCGGTTATTGTTATCGGTTTAAGTGAAAAAGCAATGAATAGTGAACTTTTAGAGCTGGTCAAGCAGCAAGAAAAACAGATCGGGCAATTGAAGAAATTCATTTGGGATATCTCCGTCAATCCCGACTTATTGAAGGATCAACGATTGATGAATATTTTAATAGATATTGATTTCAATAACTCGTCCGATCCTACATTAACCGATTATACCATTTCCAAAATAATAGAACTTGAAAAACGCCTTTTTCAGATATGGGAATTATTAGACCAGTCAAGGCAACTCATTAACCGACCATGGAAAGTTTTGTTTCCCGGCAAAGGGTTTAGGGCCTGTTACAATGCTGCGGTTGATCAGCATGCTTGCGAATGGGTAGACGATAATGGGAAAGTATTAGAAAGTCAAGAGCAATAGTGATATGCAACGAGCAGCAATAGCAGCGACCTTTGTTGACGAGCCGGTGATCATTGGCTCCGTACAGCTTACCGATACCGAGGGCAACGAGTATCGGCATGAGTTAGTATTGGAGTCAATATCACTGGGCTGTATGGAGCGTATATGCTTACTTTTGGATCCAGTATCACCTTTAATCAAGACGTTGGCATCCAGCACCACTGAATTAGACGTTCGGAATGCGTCTATTGAGATTTTGATAAATTCGTTGTACCGTCTTTCTAAGGTTATCGCAGCAGCGTGTCAGAACTCCCCAAAGCCTATTGATCCTATAATCGTCGATGCGGTATATACTCAACTCAGCTTGCCGGATATCTTAATTGCTCTGAGGGAAATACTGGCTAAGGTTAGTTTTCGGGAGCTATCGGAGCATTTCCAGTTCAAGCATTCAAAAGATGCCACGGCTTACCCGGGGTCAAACTCTTTTTGGGCTTTATTAGTTAATGCGATGGTATCCTTCAAAGGGTGTAATGAATATGATCTTAAATGGAACATGTCTTATACGAATTTGTTGATGTATTGCTCGGTATTGTCCGCTTCGCGCCCCGAAGATTCCGGCGGTGGTAAACCTGAAGAAGGTAAAGAGGTTGATATGTGGGATTTGTTTAACGGAATGAGTAAAGAAAGTGATTAACAATGGAATTAGGAAAGATAAATATAAAATCAAAATATAGTGTGATTGAGTGGTTTCGTGTTCGTTTAGGGTGGAGAAAGAGCATAACGCTTAATCTCCGCCCTTACTCTGGAAAAACTACTCTAGAGATTTGCCAATTGGTAAACGCTGGTATTGTATTGAAAAGCAAAGAGACGAATGAGTTAATGACAGTCATTGATGGTAATTTGGCAGGATACGTTGATATGGTTGTCACAGCTTGCGCGGTTCCCTCTTACTTAACAAAACAAGTCGCAAGCGGTATTGTTGAAACCTGGACAGTAGAGCAAATAAAAGATGCGGTAGGCCAAGTTTACCAAAACATTGATTTTCAAAGCGCGTTGGAAATAATGTCTATTATGGGACAAATACGGTTTGACGATTAAACCGCGCCCATAGGGTAGCTATTGTTTGGCTACCCTTTTTTCTTTCTCCTAACTTTTCCTTAAGTTTGTTTTAAACGATTTTTTATGAAAAGATTAATCTATGTGCTGTTTGCTTTTGCATCCATTGGAGCAGTTAAAGCTCAAAAGTTAGATAAAAAGAATATAGAGCCATTTACTAACGAATCCGTTACGTCAACTAAATATGAAACGCTTTTTTCTGACAGTAAGTTGTTCTTATCATCCTCTGTTGCATTCAAATTCTCGCGAATTAATAATGATGTTTCATTATCAATAAAAGTCATCATCGATGATGGAAAAGATTTTGAAGTCCGTACAGATCAACCCTTTTTCTTGAAGTTTTCTAACGGTGAAGTCATCGAGCTATACCCAAGGGAGAATATTTATTCAAGTATCGGAAAAGGTGCTGTAGGTTTGCGCCTGAGCGGCGTTCCTGGAGCAGAGATTGAGTATGATTTATCAAAAGAAAATGTCAACACAATACTTAAAAATGACTTAATATCTGCAAGACTTAATAATTCCTACAAAACTTTAGAGAATTTGGATATCAAAAAGAAAAATTCTCTTTTGTTTAGAAAAGCTATAGAGCTAGTAACTAGGTAGATGCGTTAAATACATGTACAGCTGTATAATTTGTTATATTTCAATACGGTTTTCCCTGTTTTTCGATAAAAAAAATATTATATATTTGCATCAAATTTATTTGTTATGTGTTGCTGAATTTTGTATATTAGTAATGCCAAACAAAATAAAGTCAGAAGAGCTTTAAAAATTTCTTCAAAACAGACATATATACCATTACTAGGTATTGGTAAAATATACAGACCTTGCTCTGTCCGTGTGGTTACAATTTCCAGCCTTGTGCTGACTTTGTTTTGTTTGGCGACCCATACGGCAGGGCTTTTTTGTTGCCGGATAATTTGTCTAAAATGCCAAACAAAACAACACCAAATGAAGCGCCAAATTGCGTAAACCTCTCACTAACTCACGACGAAGTTACCCAGCTTCGTGATCTTATCTACAAAGCTCACTGGTATAACAATGAATGCAATTATGATAATGACAATGACATTATCTACACGTTAATTGAAGAAAGAGACGCTAATAATCGTGATCAGATCGACGCTGCAATAACGATGCTTAATAAGATAGGTTATCTTTCCAGTTTCCTAACTGACCTATGGAATCGTCTATTAGAATTAGAAAAGAAATGTGTATAAACCAAGCATAGACCGGATAGAAAAAATATTAATTAATCAAAATTGTTATAAAAATGCCAAACAAAACAATTACCCCCAGCAACACTAATAATTTAGATATCGCCATTAAAAATGCAAATGGTAGAAGAACAGTTTACATCTTTGATGTGTACGGCGAAAGTATGGATAACGGAAGCATTTATAATGCTATACCGAATGGCTCAACAATTCACTGTACAAAAATACCAAAAGATGATTGGAATGATCAGTTGCCAAACCTAATTCATTACTCTTGTGTCTTCGTGATGAAAGACGGCGAGATATTTGTTAAATCCCTCCTATCTATTTCTGACAATTCAGATCGACTCACTTTGCGCAGCTTAAATAAGAACAAATTCTTCTTCCCTGATTTCGATATTGAATTTGATAATATTGAACGGTTGTACGTCGTAGATAAGCGTGTAATTTAGTATTAATCAGGCTTTTTTGCTAAAGGATGCCCTAATTGAGAGCATCCTTTTTTATTTTCTAAACTTTAATAAAAGGTTTAGGTAATATAAATCAATATAATGTAATATAGGCTTTTATAAAATTATTTTTACTGATAAATATTGAGCAACAAATATTATGTCAGAAATTAATTACAAAGTCACAGTTGATGATAGCGAGGCCAAAAAGAAGCTAAATGATCTTTGGGCATTCTTAAAAAGTGGGGAATCGAAGACGAAAAGTATCATTGATTTCGATAAGACGGAAAAGGGGTTAAAAAGGGTACTTGATAATCTCGAAAAGGTAAAAAGCAAAACCGCATCCATAGGCGGACTAAACGTTGACGGATCGGGTGATGCAAAAAGGTCAACGGGTGCTATCCGTCAATTAAGTGATGAGCAAAAGAAGCTCAAACAAGCCCAATTAGATAATATTGAATCTATTCGCCGCCTACGTGAGGAACGCTCGAAGGAAATAGGCGAACTAAATCTTTTAAAGCAAATTGAACAAGAGCATAAGGCAACCTTAGCAGAAAAGAAGGCCGCCGCGCAAGATCTGACCCAAACAGAAAAGGAATTAAATATCCAATATAAACAAGGTCAGATTGAAATGCAGGAGTATAACCGACTGCTTAAAGAACAAGCCGAGGAACGTCGTAAAGCAACTGCAGCGGAACGAGAAGCAACAAAAGCGGTAAAGGAAGCTGAGAAAGCCCGTAAGGACGCTGAACGTGAAGCTGAAAAAGCCGCTAAAGCTGCAGAAAAGAGAAGAAAGCAGCTTGAAAAGGAAAGTAGCGAGTATTACCAGCTCAATAAAGCCCTAGGAAGTGTCCGTAAAGAAGCTAAAGATGTCTTGGCCGAAATGTTCAAGTTGGAGCGCCAGGGGCTTAAGAATAGTGCAGCGTATGAGCTGTTGGAAAACCAGTCAAAAGACCTTGTTGCCCAAACTCAGTACCTAGATAAGGGTATTAAAAAGATTGACGCAAGCCTTGGTCTTCATCAACGCAATGTCGGAAACTATGCTGCTGCTTTAGATAACATTATTCCAATTGTTGGCCGTGTAAATAGTCAGCTTGCGATGTTCGGGACATCGATCGATGATATTGCTGGTAAACCAGGGATATTTAAAGAAATTGGAGCCGGTATTACTAGTGCATTCAAAAACTTGGTGGCGTTTGTCTCTACTCAAATTGGAGCCGCAGTTGCTACCATTGGCGGACTGTTCGCACTATTCCAGGCTAACAAAGATACTGTTATCCAATTTGATGACGGCCTAAAGAGCGTTAGTAAAACAACAGGATTATCCGGCAAGGCGCTTCAACAGTATTCGGATGACATAATACAGCTTTCGCGAGCTTTGAAAACGGTAGAATCAAAGCAACTCCTTGAATATTCACAGGTTGCGGGACAACTAGGAGTTAAAGGCAGGGACAATCTATTAGCATTTTCGGATGCTTTAGCAAAACTTGAAACCGCATCAGATATACGCGGAGAGGAAGGCGCGACAAAAATAGCTAGGCTCCTTACCCTTACTGATGGCGGCGTCCAGAATGTTAAAGAATTTGGAGACGAGATTGTAAACCTTGGTAACAACTTCGCGGCCACCGAATCTGAGATTTTGACGAATGCCGAAGCTATAGGGCAAAACGTTGGTTTATATAAGATCGGCCGTAAAGACGTACTTGCATACGCTACAGCAACGAAAGCAGTAGGTCTAGAAGCGGAGGTTGTCGGTTCAACTTTCTCACGTACACTCGGACAGTTCGAGAAAATGACTAGATCTGGAAAAGGTGTAAATGATTTATTAAAAATTATCGGAGGCACTCAATCTGATTTACAAAAGCGTTTTAAAACTGATGCCAGCGGTGTCTTCATGGATTACATTCGAGGTTTGAACAAAATTAACCAAGCAGGTGGCTCCGTTAATGAAGCACTGGAACGTACTGGTATTATAGCAGTTCGGGATCAAAGAGTTATTGCGTCTTTAGCATCAACTGGTTATGACACTTTAACGAATGCGATGAACACCGCCAAGAACGCTAGCGGCGCTATGCAGGCGGAGTTCGAAACAGGGGCAAGTAAATTGGTTAATCAGATCAAGCGAATCAATATTGCCTGGGATAACTTGGTATTGTCTATAGAAAATGGATCTGGAGCAATTGGAAAAACCTCAGTCGCAATAATCGGTTATGTAGCTGATATGCTGGAAGCATTCAATAAGATCGCAGACTCTGCAAACATCTTTGAAGGTGTTTTTCGATATATATCAACTGGTTTCAAAATGACGGTTCCGGGTCGTGCCGTAGATTGGGCAACTGGCGGTGGATTTGATAAAGTTTCAAATTGGATTTTCCCTAACGACTCTAAAAAGGCATCAGAAGATAATTCTAAGTTTTTCGCTGAGTTCTCACAAAAGACTAGAGCCGAGCAATTAAAAATGATTGCTAATCAGGAAGCATTGATAAAAAAGCAAAATTCCCTCAATAAAGCATTTGCTAATCCAGTATTGGAGGAGAATTTAAAGAAAATGAGGAGCCTTTTGAAGACTGATGTTGATACTTCTAAAATTGATTTTGGTGTTTCAGATAAAGATAAAAGAAAGTCGGAACGAGCAGCGGAACAGTTGCGCCAAGCCACCGAGCGTCAACGCTCGCTTCAACTAGAAATCGACAAGATCAACGAAACGGCATCTAGGAACCAACTTTCCCGTGATGAATCCGAAGTTGCATCTGTAAAGGATAAATATGCGAAAATACGGGAAGAAGTTGACAAGTTTTATAGAAACCCCAAGAACAAAGGTTTAAAAGTAAATACGTCTGGGCTAGTCGCAAGTGAAAATTTCGAAGTAAGTGAAGCAGAGATTAGACAAAATACGAAGGCAACGGAAACTCAGTTTGATGCTCAGAAAAAGTTCTTGGACGAATATAATGCTTATGCGGAACAAACTTCAAAGGCTGCAGCTGACAAGCGGTATGCAAAAGAGTTAGCTATTTTCAAAGATTATGAGCAAAATGTAAGAGCTACTTACGATAGCTTGGTCACAAAGAAAAAGACAGCAGACCTCGCACAGTATGTCAGCACCATGAAGTTTACTCAGGCCGAGGAAGAAGCGTTGAAGAAATTGAGCATCCGTATCGCTGAAATAGATCAAAATAAGCGTCAACGAGAAAGCAAAGGATTGATCGAAGCGCTAAGAGCCGCACAAACTGTAAATGACAAATTGGTTGCAATCGAGCAAGATTATCAAGATAAAATCAAATCCCTGCGTGATAATAACGAGTTAACTCCTGATCGCGAAAAACTGCTTAATAAACAAAAGGGACGCAGCACCTCTCAGGTAGCCGTTGAAGAACTGACTGGCTCTATTGAATGGGAAACGTTGTTTTCCGGTATGGACGAGATGGGAGTCAAACAAATTGAAAATCTTATTTCAACAATTGAAACTAAGTTCGACGATCTGAAAGGCAAGTTCGATCCAATCGACCTTCAAAACTTGAAACGTCAATTGCGAGAAGCTCAAAACGTCCTAATTGAGAAAAATCCGTTTACACAACTGGCATCATCAATTAAGGTAATTATGAACAATGCCGGTAACGATTCGGCAGAAGCTGCTGAGAAGACAAAAACGGCATGGGTCAACCTTTCTAAATCGACAAAAAACAGTTTTGACTTCATATCTAATGCTGTTGAATCTGCATCAGTTTTAAAAGATGCTATAGGGGAAGTCGGGGCGACTGCGTTATCTTCATTGACAGCTCTATCAGTAGCAGCGGTTGCGGTTACCTCCGCTATAAAAACAGCGGAGAGAGCGTCTGTAATCCTTGCTGTTATTCAGGCCGCATTAGTTGTTGTCCAGTCTTTATTTTCTTTTTTGAGCAGCGCGTCTAAGAAACGCAATGAGGAATTGAAAAAAGAGCAAGATTATTACAATACACTATCGGAGACATTCGATATCCTAATTGATAAACAAAAGGAACTGTTTTCGCAGAAATCAGGCAAAGACTCTATGGATGCTTACAAAGAAGCTATTGATCTAGTAAATTCAAAGCTGATCGCTAATAGAAAAAGTCTTGAAGCTTGGTTTTCCCAAGGCGCCAGTTTATTTAAGCACTCTAATTGGTATAACTATGACAAAGAGCTGGGTAATGTATTGAGTCGGCAAAAACTTTTGAATATGACTAGTCAAGAATGGTCGGATCTGCTATTAAAACAGCCAACATTGTGGGCTAGACTGCCGGAAGAAGTGCGCAAGTATGGGCAAAGTATGATAGATGCAAAAGGCCAAACAAAAGAATTGACCGACGCCTTACAAGAAGCTTTGTCCGGTATTTCTTTAGATGATATACGCGGAGAATTTGAAAGTTTATTTTCTCAGGCTGATTTAACTTTTGGAGATATATCCGACTCATTCTATAAGCATATGCAAAAAGCAGTGATGCGGTTGGTACAAGACGGTAAGATGACTCAAAGTATTCAAGAATGGTATGATAAAGTTACTGACTCATTATCGGATGGTACCTTGACGGAAAGTGAGTCAGAAAACTTGAAAGCTCAATACCAAGCTATTGCTGAAGCTGGCAATAAGCGGTACCAGGAGATAATGGGTTTAATAGGATATGAAGGTGATACCAAATCGTCAGGTCTTAAAGGATCTATTCAAAAGGAAATGACGGAAGCAACCGCAAGCGAGTTGACTGGTCTTTTTCGATCAACATTTGAACTTTCGAAGCGATCCTTACAAGAATCACAAAGCCAAACTATATCAATGGGTAAGATAGTTGAAATGACCAGCAACGGGTTAGTCGTACTTAACAATATCCAAAATAATACTGCAGCAACGGTTGTTGAACTACAGAACGCAGTAAGCGAGTTGAAGAATATCAATAAAAATACATCACCTCAATCAATGAGGGCATACGGAGGAGGATAATATGGGCTTTGCAATTGATAACAAAAATACAGCTACAGAATTTAAGTTGTTTTTTAAACGCGGTGTTTGGAGCGAGTTATTGAAGTTTCCTAAACCCAAACAAAGGGCCTTTTATGATTGGCCGGATGAACACGGAAAGGACTATGACGATTTTTCGCCAACGGTGTATGAACCGCTACAGTATAATATCGGGTGCTACCTATCTTCAACTTCCCTTACTCGATTACAAGAGCAAAGGGAGGTTTTGCTGAATATTCTTAAAAAACCTGAGGGCTTCAACTTAAGAGTTGATGCGTTGGGGCGATCATTCGCGCTGCGGTATATCGGTTCGCCTGATCTAAGCATTTTTAATCCCCGTAGAACTACGGGTATAATTTACACTGAATTTAACCTGACATTGGAAAATAACTTCGCACCTGTCGGTGTAGATTTCTACCTGGCAGATATTAACGGTTTAATTCTGAGCTATCCTAGTAAACCTATACAATTCGAGCAACAAAAACAAGTATTTTAATGAAGATCCAAATAAAAAGAAAAGGCATCAATACAATAGAGATACCATTGAATGCCGGAATATATGCCAACAAAGTAATGGCCGAGCAATTGTTATCGTTTAGTTTCCAAACTTCAAAACTACTCGACCTGGTGGTCGGTGATACTTTGCTGTACAAGGGCGAGGAATACATGTTGAACAATACCCCAAGCATTAGGAAGACAAGTCGTTTTTCATTCGAATATGATTTTGCTTTTGAGGGGCCTCGACACTTATTATCGAAATTATTCATTACACATCTTGGCGCTCGTAAGTTCTCGTTTTCAGGGACGGCTCAGGAGTGGTTAAATTTTATTGTCGATTGCGTCAATAGCAAATCTTCAGGTTGGACTGTGGGCCAGTTTGAAGATATGGGCCGAGTAACGATTGAATTTGATTCGACTTATATTCTTGATGCTCTTACAATGGTAGCAGAAGCGATGAAAGGCGAATGGGGCGTGAAAGGGAAAGTAATATCTCTTAAGAAAACAGTCGGTACCGCAAGAGCTTTGACGTTCAAATATGGTAAAGGTGAAGGACTATATAGTTTAACCCGTAAAATCATAGATGATAAGAAAATAGTTACCCGGGCGTATGCTCGGGGCGGCTCCAATAATCTTCCGGCTGGAATGAGGGATTATTTTACTATTGATGGATATGTTGAAAAGAACGTATCAATTTACGGTCTTACAGAAGGAGAATTTATCGACGAAGAAATATATCCTAAAAGAACCGGCACCGTTACTGCTGTGTCGCAAATTAACAAGCAGCAATTCACCATTTCCGATAATTCAATTGACTTTGATCTTAACGCTCAAAGAGTGAATGGGGTAACACCGCAAATCGTCTTTAAGTCTGGGTTATTGGAAGGAAATACTTTTGAAATAGAATCTTATAGTCCTGCAAATAAAACAATTCGTTTCAAGGCTAATGACGAGGGTAACGGAATTTTGTTCCCTACAGAGGTTGTACATGCGGAGATCGGCGATAAATACACATTGATTGGTATTCGTATGCCACAATCATATATTGATGCTGCGGTCACAGAGTTAACGGCAAAACGTCAAGAGTACTTAGATAGCAACAGTGTTCCTCGAGTGGTGTATGACCTTGAAATTGATATTATACAGTTAAAGAAATCGAATGAAATGCTAGAAGCTGGCGACATAATCAAAGTTATAGATATAGACTAGGGGATTGATTCAAATATTAGGATCACTGAGGTAAACTATCCGGCACACTATCCTGATGTGCTTGAAAATGGAATGCAATTCAATGCAGTCATAGGGAATGAAGTCACCTATACATTATCGCAAAAGATCCAAAATGACATCAAGAAAAATCAGGAGGTTATCACCCAGTACAATAAAGCAAGTTGGGAACGCGACCGACGGAATATCCAGGCATTGACAGAATTCCGTTCGAAAGTACTTGATCCGGACGGGAACCTTGAGCAGGCAATGATGCAGGCGATCGCTGGTTGGTTTGGTACCGAATCCATGTATTATGATTTGGATGATGTGCAGATGGTTGTTAATGCAGGTGGTGACCCGAACAGCTTTGCTATGACTGCAGGTAGATTGATCCACAAGGTATTCAAGATTGAGGGATTAGGCAATATTTGGTTACTCGATCCTTTTAGTATTACAGGTTTGGATCCACTGGAAAGCTATTATCTATCCGCTAAGGTGAGCCGCACCGCGCTAACCGGTGAATGGGTGTTATCATCTGAGCAAATGGGAACAGAGTCGGAGCCTAGTTATTGGCATTTCAATTTTGGGGTACTTTCAAGTGTGATTGAAGGCGAACGATCTTTCAAGCCTACGAAAGGTTTTACTTTGATTAGTGGTGGAAGTATCGAGACCGATGTTATCAGCGCTTACATGATTAATGTTAACCGTTTATTCGCCCAGGTTGTGACAGTGGGAAGCGACGGCTATAACAATGCAGGTATTTCGGGGCTTGCTGATGGCAAAATCTATGACGATAATTGGAATATTATTGGTGATGATCCAAATAAGTCTGTCAGATTCTGGGCCGGATCGGATGAGAACGAGAAGCACAAAGCGCCATTCAATGTTTTGAACGACGGAAGCATGAGAGCTGAGAATGGAAAAATTGGTAATTTCAATATGGACGCCAACAAGTTGTATATCGGGCAAAAAGATACATGGCAGCCGTTTGGCAAATCAGTATTCCTGTATGGCGATTACTTTTTAATGCGTGACAACGGAGCCGTTGCGGGGCAAAGACGGGAGTTTTCATGGAACCTATATAAGAATCAAATTGCAGTTAATGAAGATAACGCGGTTTCCATTTTTAACACTATGAACAATTTTGATCCTTTGTTTCCAAACACCAATGTGGCGTTGGAACTTGAAGCTAGTGGATCGAATGAAAATTACGCATTGAGCATAAATAGTGGAGATATCCGTGTAAAAGGGAAAAAAGGTTATACCGGAAAGATCACTTTAGCAAACACCGCATCGAGTACGGTTTATTATCATTTCAATTACATTAACGGCTTGCTGGTTGATTATGTTTCAAACGGCAGTGCAACAAATCCATTTTAATATGAAACTAACAACAACAAAGCTAGATTTTGATCTAATTGTTCAAAAGCAATTGCAGGATATAGACAATTTATTCTTTCAGCGGCTTGTTGAGCTTTGCGATGAACGGATAGCGATTCAAAGAGCCAAGGTGTCACCTGAAGGCTATAACGACCAGACGGGACAATTGAGGTCTTCCGTTGGTTATATTATCTATCGTGATGGAAAAATACGACATGAGAATTTCGAGCTTGCGCCTTATGGGACGGATAAGGCCCCGGGCCTAAAGGCCGGACGTGAGCTTGCATTGAGTCAACTTAGAATAACTGAGGGTTGGGGTGTTGTTTTGGTTGCCGGCATGGAGTATGCAAGTTGGCTAGAAAGCAACCACAATAGAACCGTCCTAGCTTCCGCAACCTTCAAATTAGAGGACGATATGGAATATATCTTAAAAAACATATCGGTTTAGTCTGATCCGATAACAGATCGAAAAAAGCGATAACAAAACCGATAACATTCCAATAAAAAAGCCCCTTTGTGTCATACAAAGGAGCTTTTAAGTACGCCAATCAGTTCTGTACCTAGGCCCATGTAATCAAATAGTTATAGGTCGGTAGTACTATTTGTGCACGGCAATACTTTGAATCCCCTTACTTCTGCCAATTCCCGGATATCACTGATGTAATCATCAAGCTCTTCTTGAATGGTAGAATATGGAGCAGCCAGCTCGAACGTAATTCTTACCTTATTTCCTTCGTATTCTTCTTCTTTATTCATATTTGCTATTTATAGTGCCTTAAGTGCAGCTTTAGCTTGAGTTACTAACTGTTCAAATTGATTCAAATTGTTTTCGCCCATAAAATAAATTGAATCTGAATCGTATTTCTTTACTTGTATATAGTACTTCCACTCTTTACTGAAGTAGGCTCCAAATTCGAATTT
The DNA here is from genome assembly GCF_002421245.1 of Sphingobacterium sp. UBA5639. Taxonomy (NCBI): domain Bacteria; kingdom Pseudomonadati; phylum Bacteroidota; class Sphingobacteriia; order Sphingobacteriales; family Sphingobacteriaceae; genus Sphingobacterium; species Sphingobacterium sp. UBA5639. The sequence goes on along the minus strand of NZ_DIJR01000011.1, from coordinate 93,658 downwards.
TGATCGAGAGGTAAAATTTATTTCAGTATAATTGCTTGGACTCTCTTTTATTCTACCCTTTAAAATTTCGATTGACTTTAATACGCCATCAATTTCATCCTCATCTAAAAAGTTAATCGCGTCCGAACCATAAGTTTTGGTTGATGGCTTTTCAATCCTCAACCCTTTTATTTTACTCCCTGAAATAAGATTTGTTAATAAAGAAGTATTAATTGAAATCGGTCCAATCTTTCCTATTTCAGCATTTGATTTTTCAATCAATGAACCAGTCTCTGCTGAAAACATTTCAAGTTTGCTCTCCTTTTCCTCTTTTGCTTTCAAATCTTTTTGTTGACCAAAAACGAAGGGAGCCGATAATAAAAATACCGATAGTAAAAGATAATTTTTCATATAAAGTGTTTCGTTAATAAATATGCTGTATTGTGGTTAACAGGTGTTAATCGTAAAGTTTAGTAGCCATGTTAAAATCTAAAAATTGTATCTTATCCATAAATCGTGAATTTATACCAGAACGTGAAGAAATATTAGAACCATAAATTGCAATGTTTCTGCGTTTTTCATAATAAGGTAAAATCAGCCTTAGCTTTTCACCCGGCTTAACTTTTATAACCTCTTTATAGGTACGTCTAAAATGTGCTAAGTCAATTTTATCTAATTCTTCTCGAATAAACTTAGGGTTTTCACCATATGCTATTCTTTTCTTGGTATCTACATTTATGACTTCATAATAGGTAACATTGCCAATTGTGGAAAAAGTCAACCATTCCGAATATAGCTTTTCACTTTCAATCTGTTCTGAGTTATTCTTGCTACATCCAAAAACAATGAATGCTATGAGAAATGGAACACAAAAATTTATTTTCATAAATAAGTTTGGTTAAAATAAATTAGGCTAATTTAAATCCTCTTAGTTCGGCTTCTTCTTTCACTAACTGTAAGAAATTTGACATTTCTTGAGAAACTTTGTCGAAATCGCCTCTAAGATTTATACTGAAAGAAATTTGATTTTGAAATTCTACCGATCCTACTGGACTTGTATTAACATTTGAATTAGGGCTTGTTTGTTTATTGAAAGAGTAATTCTTGTACTTAGAGTTTTTTATATATAGCTCAAGGAAGTCAAAATCAAGTACTTCACTTGCTTGCAAAAGAATGTCAACATCAAGAGTCTCTTTCTTAAAAAAATGATAAAGATTACGTTCTTCCATATTCATTTTTTCCGCAAAAGCCTTGTTGGTGAGTCCTCTCTTACGTACCAGTTTTTTTATTTCTGCTCCAACTATGAAATCCATTTAACAAAAATCTGAAATATTTTTTAGCTAATAATCAATTGTTTATGAAAATAATTTGATACTTTATTGACAAAAATTTGATATAAATCAAATTTTTCACGTGATTTGATGAAACAAATTTGACTTTAATAATTTTGATATGAAATCCCAAATAAGTACTAGCGATTTAGAAAAACTTAGAGCTAAGCTTCCACATGGGAGCATAAAAAAAATAAGTAAAAAATTAAATGTTGATCAAAGTACCGTAAGCAAAGTTTTAAGGGGTGATTTTTTTAATGAGAACGTTATTTACGAGGCCTTAAAAATAGCAGAGGACACAAAAGAGCAACAGGATAAATGGAAATCGGCACTGGCAAATATCTAACAAATTGCATTCAAGCCTATGAAAAATCTTTCAGTTTTAAACCAAGAACTCCCTGCTGGTATTGAAGATAACGGTTACGAATTCTTTTGGTCGAATCGTGATCAGGTTCTTAAGTGTACGCACGCCGGGAGGGTTTGGATATGGGGAGATTTCCCTCAAGAAGCAATCGATATTGTTTGTGAAGACATGGCAGCGCATCCGGAAGTTATACTTGATATCAGGGACTGGAATGTGACTGACAAAGAAGAAATGATCGCTCTTTACATCTTCTGCAGATTTGGAAAGTACGACACGGAACCCGATATCCAAGCGAATGGGACTATAGGTTATGCTGAATATTTTGACTGCGGAAAGCGTGGCACTTGTAAATATGAAGGCAGGATCTGCACAACTCTGAAAGTTGAAAACGGAGAATTAACCAAGCGTGAACTGGAGACATTAAAGCTAGTGGCCAAGGGTAAGTTGAACAAAGAGATTGCGGATATTATGAATATATCTGAGCACACAGTAAATTCTCATATAACCAATATACAGCAGAAGGGGAATTTCTTCAAAAAATATGAAATGATCCTGTTTGCCAAAGACAAGAACTTAATATAAAAACTATGAAAATAGAATTTTTAACTGACCGCTATGCTATGAGAATAGATTATGGTCAATCGCACAAGGATTTTTCAAAATGTCTCAGTGAAATGCATGAGCTGGTGAAAAATACTACTCAGGCAGGTTTACAGGTAACTCCAAAAGAAGAAACTTTGTCCTACATCACTTGCTGGAAAAATGGAACTCTGGTTGCTCGTTTAGATATCACCGGTATTTCTAGAGGTAGAAAAAAGAGAGCCCTGGACAATCTTCGGAAATTTCATCCGGGATGTGTGATCGGAAAATTTACGGCATTCGTCTCTCCCGCTCCAGTTGTAAATTTTATCTAACCATTAGCCTTAATAGCCATGATCAACACAACAATTGATAGATCGAAGGGAGAAATGATATTAAAATATCCGGTTCTCTGCCGTAGAAAGGATGAGGTTGTCAAGTTCTACTCGAATCAGCAGGCTTTTAATATCTGGTCCATTCGCCAACGAGTATTTATTAAAGATGTGTTGGCCAAGTTTATGAAACAGCGCCAATATGCGCTTGCAATGCACATGACTTCACGTCAAGATATTGCATTACGTCGGATCGACTTTGTGCTGCGAAGTTACTACGAAAAGGATTCCCTCAAATTATTGGTCAAGAAAGTAATTATGTTGGAGTCGGATATCTTGGAAATCGCTCCAAGTCCGCGATCCAGGTTCTACGATCATTATGTGACTGTCATCGTCTGTCTGTTCAACTGGTGCAAATGGTATTCAAATCAATTTTAAAATAGTAACAATATGTCAATAATCCCCGAAAAATACAAAGCCTTAGTAGGCACAAAGCAAATATTCTCTGGAGGACTCTTTTCCGGAAAGGTAGATCTGCCGGAAGCTGAATACGATGTTATCGATATACGGTTGAGCTATGCCCAAATTATAAATTGGGATGAAATGAGCCGTACTGGGAAGTCAAGCTATAAACATCCAGCGTTTGAATTATTGCTCAAAAATTCAGGAATGAAAAGAAGCAGGTGGTCTAGGCCCTTTGCAATTAGGGAGATTAATTTCAATCAAAAATAGAATTAACACGGGCTTGACGACCTGAATCGTTCTTTGATCCGCCCTTAGTTTTCGGTGTCCTGATCAGGTCAGGGGATATAGTAAAATATTAGTAATAGAAGAATAGAATGGAAACAAAATTTATTAATTGGTCGCTAAATGGTGATCTGTCCGTCGGATATTTCGAAGGAATAAAAATGGCCTACGACATGGGTTTGAACCATGCGAAGTCAGATAGTCTAGAAAGGAAGTACCCGGAAATGGTAGAGGTATCTTTTATTGAGGTCTACGTTCGGCACAATGTCTTGGCTCGTGTTGATGTACGCCATATGGACACACTTCAAATAGAGCAAGAAAAGAAACGGCTGTCTGAGAAGTTTCAGAACAATTGTTCGCTCGCTCATTATTGCCACTATCAGGAAGAGGGTGTTAAGTTGGACTATTTTGAGGAGGTGATATGAAGAAGTGGTGTTTAGTAGAAAGGGATGGAAAGCTTGAGAGCTTTATACAAGTAGTGAATAGCTCCATGTCAATTTTGTCTGCTTGGGTAACTGAAAGTCAAAATAAGTACCCCGATAGCTTCGAAAAGAACCGATACCGCTATACGATCGAAGACGAGGCAAAACAAGTAATTGAATGTCACAACTACCCTGAAATGGCTCTGTTGGCAAGGGTAAAAGTTTCCCATAATACATTCGACGAGCAAACTGCAGAGTTTAGACGCTTGCGCAAAAAATATCCAAAATGCTCTGTTGGTTATAGCCAATGGCGTCCAGGTCTAACATATTTTGAAAGTTAATCATGGCAAAAAGAACCTATGAATTTGACTACCAGTGCGGTGATGCCAGTTGCATTATTGAGGTAGACACCAAGATTTTTAATGAAGATATAGCTATGCAGGCATTGACATTCTTTGATTGGGATTGGGATAAAGAAGCCGATATCATTTCTGAAATTATAAAAAAGTATGCGTTGCGCATTTTCCAGATATCCGCCTCAGCAAACTATTCATTAAAAGGAATTATCCGAAGTTTCAATGATCATGAAGGCTTTGTTCCATTTGGGAAAACTTATGGAATTCAGCTGAAGGAATTTGAAAGGTACGAGTTCGCTGAATATTGTTTGGACGTTCAAATGACGGAGGAATAACTATGGCAGCGTTAACAATTTTTATAATCATTTGTATCGGTCTCGGCTATATGCTATGGATTGATGGACAATATAACAAAGGGAAATAAATAATGGATATCAAAGCTACACTTTCGAGGATATACAGGAAGATCAAGCACATCGGATCAACTGATATTCCAAAGGATTTTAATGAGGAATATGCCAAAGGCTTCGAACATGCAACCAAGTTATTGAGTGTTGCAATGGTTCACGAGTTTGGAAATTATGTCCAGATAGAGGAGAACAAAGCCCAGGTGATCCGTGATCTGAAGAAGAAGATAGACGGACTTGAACGGAAATGCTTGGGACAAAAGCTGGATATCCAAAAAATGGAAACTCTTCTCAATCGAACCTCAACGATCACTCTAAGCAACAGTAAGAAAAAGAAGATTTTTCGGGCAGTGGCCACGATCACCGGTCAACCTTATGAATACATCAAAGAGCAGCTTATTGAATTGCTTGATGGAAAGCTGATTAAAAGTAAAAATCTAAACAAATAAATCAATTAAATCATTATGAAAAATTTAGCAAAAACTTGTTTTACGCTCATGATCACCATAGGCGTTTTAGGCGGAACTTATGGGATTTATAAAATGGTCGTAGGAAACTACGCTATGAATGATCCTTTTACTTTCGGTTTTATTTTAATGGCCTATATCATATTGGTCGCTGGCGCATATGTAGCAACAAAGCGTATTTGGGCACTATTAATTATTGGAGTTGCGATAACTTTTCAATCTTGCAATTATGCGAAATCAAATCAGCAGGTTGTTGTCTCGGAGGATTGTGGTATGACCTGGAAAAAGATCAATGCCGGTGAAGCTGTGCCAAAAGGTGGTTTGAATATGTGCTATATGAAAGTTGTGGTTCCGAATTTTCCTATGCAGGGTGAAGCCACTTTCATTTCCAATTTAAAAGATAAAGTTCGCGCGAATGTCCATATTGATTATGATTATTCAATTATTGATGCGCTTGCATTTATTAAACAAGCTAAGTTCCTGGGGAAAGCCAATGTCGATGCTGATAATGAGGAAGCAATTGGTAAATCATTTGAAATGGCTGAGAACATGGTGATCGACAAAAGGATCAAGGATGTAGCCAAAAGGATATTCGTCGATGAGGATATCGTGGAGCTCGACCAATCTGAAATCGAAAATCATCTACTAGCCGAGAGCAATAAAGTCCTGGAGCAACTTGGTGTTCATTTGAATTTTATCACACTTTCATTTGATCTCGACGAACAAACACGCCAAGCTATTGACGTATCTACAGCAATGAAAATCTATGAATCGAAAGGGCTTACTGAGATTGGAAAGCAAGTGATGTCCCAAAGAGCTGGAGCTAATAGGATCACCGTTGAGAATAAGACTGAGGTTGTAAAATCGGAGAACTAGAAGAAATGGCTACTAAAACTACAATTAGAAATTATCATTGCAATGCGTGTGAAAACGGAATAGTGATGGTCAAAAGAAAACAATCTGGTAATCGCTTTTCATTCAATTTTGGTGACTGCAATAGTTGTAAAAAGGGTTTTGGCCTTTTTTCTATTGATCAGTTAAAAGAAGTAACCAATTTCTTGCCTTCAGACGGCATTAAAGTTTTTAGACAGGTAATGGTTAAGGATCGTTTGCCGGAGTTAGGAGAGGAGCATATTTCCTGTTTTACATCGTCTACAGCTGGTGCCAGTACATTCTCTAAAGTGACTGAAAGAGTACTTGAAGTGTTAGAAGAGCGATACCTGTATTGGCTAGAAGAAATTTAAAAGTCAACATCATTAAATAACATGCTCATTTTCCTCATTAAAATACTTGCAATTATAATTCAATTAAAAATCCATGATAACTCAAGAAAGTATAGATAAAATATTAGATGCCACAAAAATAGAAGATGTAATTGGCGAAGTAGTGACATTGAAGAAGAAGGGATCTAACCTGCACGGATGTTGTCCTTTTCATGATGAAAAGACAGCATCATTTGTGGTAAGTCCATCTAAACAGATGTACAAGTGCTTTGGCTGTGGTGCCGGAGGGAATGTGGTTACTTTCTTGATGGAGAAGGAACGGATGGAGTTTCCGGATGCTATACATAAACTAGCTGCCAAATACTCAATGACGGTTGAGGAGACGCTTTCCAATGAAGAAGATAAGGAGGTTAAGGAAAAACGTGCTACGATGATCGACCTTAACAAGTTTGTTCAGAAGTCGTGGACTAACAATATTCTAGGTCTACCGATCAACCATTGGTCGGTAAATTACCTTTTGGAAAATAGAAGGCTTTCGATGGATACAATAGTGGAGTGGCAGATCGGGTATTCTCCAGATGCTATGAAATCGATCACTCCACATGTACTGAACAATGGCCAATATGCAATTGCTGAAGAACTTGGTTTGGTGAAAAAGAATGATAATGGCAATGTTTATGACACTTTCATCAACAAAGTAATATTTCCTATTCATAGTGATAGGGGCGATATCATTGCTTTTTCCGGAAGAAAAAATGATGAGGAAAAGAGGGAGGGGCCGAAGTATATAAATTCTAAGACTTCATTACTCTATCGAAAAGAAGAGGTCCTATTTGGACTTTGGTTTGCTAAGCAGGAGATCCGGAAGAAGAAAAGTGCAATATTGGTTGAGGGAAACGTAGATGTGATCATGATGCACCAGTTGGGAATCCGCAATACAGTCGCGTCATGTGGTACCGCTTTAACCGAAAGTCACGCTCAAAAGCTTGCCCGGCATTGTCAAAGTGTGACGATATTTTTTGACGGAGACGATGCTGGACATAAAGCTACTTTAAAGTCAATTGATATCCTGATATCTGCTGGTCTTCGCGTCAATGTTGCGCGTCCGGATAAAGAGGACGATCCTGACACATTATGTAAAGTTTTAGGTAGTGAATTGCTTCCAAAAGATGGTGAAATGCCTGTTAAAGGACTAGATGGTCGTAAAAATCCGATCGAGGAGTGGCTGGAAAACCATACTCAAGACGGGGTAATGTGGAAAGCTATGTATCTTTTAGATCATGCGAAGGACGATATCCATCTAAAGGACCAGGCATTGGCTGATATCGCGATTATGATTTCACTGGAGCAATCTGACTTTTTACGCGAGAGCTACATCGATAAGATTTCGAAAGCTAAGAAGATGAAGCTCGGTACGTTGACAAAACGTGTTGAGGGGCTCTTAGAAGAGAGAGCAATACTGGAGGAAAAGAAACAGCACCAGGAATCAATAATGCCTTCTTGGATCAATAAAGAAAAGTTCTACACCCTTGGTTTCGACTCCAAAAAAGATGGTGATCAGCATACCGGTATATACTTTCATACTGGGGACAAGGGCCCAAAACAACTGACTAATTTTATAATCAAACCTTTGATCCACGTCTATTCAAAAGATGAAAATTCCAATCGGCGTTTGACAGAGGTGGACAACGGGATATCAAAAACTGTTCTTGAATTACCCTCCAAAGCCTTTACTTCAGTCGACCAACTAGAAACGATATTATTAAATGAAGGTAATTTTTTTCTGAAGGATGGTTTTGCCAAATCCCATTTGAATAAACTTAAATCTGTTTTGTTAAGAGAATATCCAAAATGCTTTGAGCTGAAAACATTAGGATGGCAGCCAGAAGGCTTTTGGTCATATTATAACCAAGTTTACTATAATAATACTTTACATGCATTTAATGAATATGGCTTTACGGATGTTGAAGGAACAAATTATCTATCGATGGCTGCGAGTTCCTTATCAAAGGATGTTCGGGCTGAAGAAGATTTCCATAAAAACGCTCGCTTTCTTTCCTGGTCATCTGCACCATTTTCATTTTCAGAGTGGGCGAAGATGTTCGTGGGAGCCTATGGTCGTAATGCCTGGACTGGATTAATGTTTGTTTTTATCTCTATTTTTCGGGATATCGTTTACGCGCTCAATTCTTCATGCCCCCATTTCTATGTTTACGGATCAGTCGGATCCGGAAAGTCTGTATTTGCAGAATCCATATCAAATCTATTTTTTAAAGAAATGGCATTCTTTAACCTGAATCACGGTACCGACTTTGCATTTTTCTCAAGAATGGAAAGCTTCCGTAATTGCCCGGTAGGATTCAATGAGTTTGATGAGAATGCAATTAAGCCTGAATGGTTCGGTGCAATCAAGGCTGCTTTCGACGGGGAAGGCCGTGAGAAAGGTTCAATGACAAAACGGAAAAAGACAGAAGTTCAGGAAATCTATTGTACGCTTATTCTTATTGGCCAATATCTATCGACAAAAGATGATGCCTCTGTATTATCAAGGTCTATCCCTGAGCAGATCTCGGCAACAAACCGGGCACAGGAACAGATAGATAACTATGACCGTTTAAAAGCTTGGGAGAAAAAGGGATTGGGCGGAATTTTGGTTGAGTTGCTTCAGTATCGCTCTTTAATGGAAAGCAAATATGCTGAGCTGTACGCTAAAGAGTTTAAGAAGCTGTCACAGGCATTTGAAGCGGTTGGTATTCGGGTAAAAAGCCGTATCCAAAACAATTTTTGTACTATGCTGACATGCCGTAAGCTTTTCGATGGAAAGATTGAATTTCCATTTTCTTACGAAGATTTTTTTGAACATGTAAAGAGATCCATTATTTCATTATCTCAGCGAATTACCGAATCTGATTCTCTAGCAACGTTCTGGAAAACAATGGAATTTTTACTCGAGCAGGATATGATCATTGACGGTTGGGATTTCAAGATCGATGTTAGAGACTCGGTGCCACTCATGGTATCGAGAGCTGAAGTTGGTGAAGATGGAAAAAACACTCGTGTAAAAACTTTCGACGAACCTAAAAAGCTCTTGTATGTACGAATGACCAATATTCACCCATTATATATGAATGCTACTCGGCAACAGACAGGGAAAACAGGGCTAAACAGTGAGACTATTCAAACCTATATGAGGGAACAGGAATCTTTTATCGGGAATATTAAATCAACAGTATTTAAGAAAAAGGGCGGATCATCTACGCCGTCAAGTGCTTTCGTGTTTGATTATGATATGATGAACTTAAATCTGGAACGTGAAGTTGCTCCAATGGGAACTCAGCGTGCCATTATCGGATCGGTCCGGTATAAAGATGCTTCAATTGTAGAGGCCTTGGGCGAGACTAAAGTATCCTGGACAATGGAAATTGATGAATCCTACGAAAAGGATGATTACAAAATTGAGAAGATTATTCAAGTTTCTTGTTTCTCCAGAAAACTGGATGAGGCTCGTCGCTTGACTGTTGGTACACCGATAAAGGTTGAAGGACTATATACTGAGTATACAGCTGGAGATAAACGTCGAGGCAGCATGTTGGTAGAAAATATTGAATTTACTGAAGGTCCTTCAGTCCCTGTTCAGGATCAGGCCGAATTGTTCAACTAAGACAACTATGAAAAAGGATGGATTAAAAAAAGGTGGTTTAAAACAATCGAGGTTAAACTACCTATACCGAAAAGTGAGAGAGGCAGACTTTACGATCGATCCTGGACTCAGGGAGATTGACGTGTTTCCTTACCAATCTTTTAACGAGATTCCTGTTGGCCCTCGATATTACGTAGGGCAATTAATGAAAGCTGGATTTAATGTCCAGATGAAGATAAGGTAAACTGGATAACGATGGTATATAGAAAGCTATCAAAACGGCAAAAGAAGGAGGTTATAGAGTTATTTTATACCGGAAGTTTTTTATTGAAAGAGTTAGCGCAAAAATACCAAGTCAGTGAGAGCAGCATTAGCTTGTTGATTACTGCTCATTTGAAAAGTCGAAAATTTACAACCAACGAAAAAAATGATTGAACAATATTTAGCAAAGGCACCAAAACGCTTTCTTAGTTATGCTATGGGCCTTACCAAAGATATCGATGATGCTAATGACATTATACAAGAAGCGATCATCTCAATATGGCGATCTCGCGATCGTACAAATGACCTATCCGACGGCTATTTTAAATATGTCCTTAAGCAAAAGTTTGTGAGCTTGATCAGGAAACAAAAGAAAAATATGCAGCTGCTGTTGGATAGTGAGCCGATCAGCCATAACGATGCACTGACCAAGTTTTATCTTAAGGAGCTAGATCAGGTCGTCGATACAGCAAACCCCTTACATAGGGATGTTTTTCGGCTAAATATGGCCGGTTACAAATTCCGAGAGATTGCCGAGATGTTGGATATACCTGAAGGAACTGCTGTTGGATCGATGCGATATATAAGAATTAAAATTAAAACCAAATTACTTGAACATGCCTAATATATTATGAAATCAGGAATAGATTTAATCAAAGAAAAAAGAGATGGTCATTTTCATCATGATCATAGACCTGTAGACGACCTAAAGTATGGAGATGGAAGCTTAACCAAAGTTGCAGTTACCTTGCTTACAGGTGATCCGAATCTTTGGCCATTAGGTTGGCCGGATGAAGTTTTGAACAAATTTGTGAACATGTCTGAAGTTGAAAGGTTAGCTGAGGCAGCTGCTTTCATAGCTGCTGAAATTGACAGGTTGAATTTTGACCAGAATGTCAACTATTATTGTGGGATTGGTATGGATGTATCTTATAGTGGTATAGTAGACCTAATTCAGGGAGATGTAATGATCGCTAAAGAGAAAATGTTAGAGCTTATCACAGTCCATTTCCACGCTGTTAACGAGAAAGAATTGGTCGATAAAGAACTGCGTGGTGTGAAATTTGATTTTACGCATGTCAGGCAAGGACTTTATCATATATGTAATTATATGGATTTTAAGCTACCACTAGTAATTAATTCTGAAAATGAATGTTTCGAAATAGATTCGGATTACAACATTGAACAGAAACCCAATGTACTTTAAAGTAAGAAGCCAATCGACATGATTGGCTTTTTTGTTTGTAGATAATGAGGAAATTGCTAAGCATATGAAGCAATTTAAAGATGGTGTTCCAATCGTTCCAATTAAAAAAGGTCACTAAGGGCCTATTTTCCTAATAATTTCCAACTGTTCCAATTTTCTGATTATTTCCGGCCATTTTTTCCAAGGTGCGTTTCTCAGCTGTGGGGGCTGATTTTGTGAGTTAATTAAGAAAAAGATAACAAACGTTTCAAATGCATGAAAAAGTGTTCCAATCGTTCCAATTGTTCCAAAAGTTTATTTAAATATATTTAAAGCTATATTTTATTAAAAAAGTCAATTGGAACAGATTGGAACAGTAGGAACGCATTGGAACATTGGAACACTTTCAACGGTTTTGATGTGATCTGAATGCAAAAGAGGATAATTTTGCGCTATGGTCGTAGACATACCAATTTTAGTAACCGAGGTTAACAAGCTATATCTTTCTTCCAAGTTTGATACTGATCCTTTCATTTTATCAAAGAAAAATATCTTCGGTATTTTCCTTTTGAATTCATTGTGTAAAAAAAAGAATCTACCGATCAACAATAATCGTATTGACTTGAGTAAATATGATCAGGAGCTAACGGTTCAGATAACGGAGCGTGCTTTTAAAAACAGTGGTTATTGTGTACCCAGTAAGACGCTTGTTGATTTCAATAATATGGTTAGGTTCATGTTCCTGGATGAGTTCCATTCGTACATGGATTTCCATGTTACTTACAATCGGTCTCAGATCAGGCAGTGCATTATTGATTTTATGAAGAAGTGCAATTTGCATGAGGATATCATCGGCATAAGGACATTGGAGAAAGATTACGAGCGATATCGGGATCGTCAAAATGAAATTTTAGGACAATTCTTCAAAAAATCAATCGCCTAATTCTTTCTGACTTTAAAATGACAAAAAACTAGGGGACGAAAGTGTCGCAAAATTTAACACTTTTTGAATGTCGTTTCTTATCCTGGTCAATAGATCAAGTTTGTATTATGATAAAGAATTTCCCAAAGCGTCCGATCTTAAATCCTGGAGGATTAGGATCATTCTACTTCGTTCCAAAACATGAAATAGAGAAAATTCCGAGAGTTCATAGAGGACTGGCTCAACAGCAGGTGGTGTTTAAGAATTCGTCTTTTTGGTACACTGGTTATGCAAGCTCTGATTCATTGGATTTTGGCGAGAAATATCAGACCTCTGACAATGGAGGGTATTTCGATACAAATATAGACGGTGCTTTTCCTGGTGACTCTTCCGAAATTCAGGACTTGTTTAAGAGCATGGGAAATTTTACGGTTCGCTATGTCATTGTATTTGTAGATCTGCTGGGTAAACAGCGTATTGCCGGGCTTGATGGGGATTTATTTTTTACGTACAGTTATTCAGCAAAAGACAAACGCTATTCATATTCTTTTGAAGGTAAATGCCTCGAAAGCGCCCCGATATACCCTTATACCATCAATTTATAGTCGTTTCCAAGTAAAAAAGCCGATCAATCTTTGTGCTTAACAAATTGATCGGCTTTTTTAATGAATGGTTTCAATGTAATTTCTTCAATTCTTAGATCATCGTGGCTTCTGGATGAATCCTGGATCGACGCAAACTGGAGTTTGATCCAGATGCTCCTTAATGGAGAATCCGTCTCGTTCAAATCCTCGGCTCCTTCAAACCTTATTCTTGATCCAAGTTTGGCTAGATACAATTATCGGGATGGCTGGACTAAAGCAGGTAAGGATTCAATAGCACTTTACGATTTACGTGGGCCAATCATGCATTATGGCTTTTGTGGCGATGGAACGCATGAGCTCCATAGCGCATTTAATGAAGCTGAAAATGCGTCCAATATAACTTCCCATTTCTTACTTATCGATTCTCCTGGGGGACAAGCTGATGGTGTGCTTGAATTTATGCAGGCAATTATGGCTTCTGTAAAACCTAGCTTGAGTTATATCAATGGAGGTATGGCAGCGAGTGGTGGTGGCTTTATTGCTGCTGCTGCAGATGCTGTATTTGCTTCTTCCAAATTATGTGAGATAGGAAGTTTTGGTGGTTATTCCACTTTACTTGACGCTACTGAACGTGAACAGAGAGAGGGGGTTAAGCGAATTGTTATTAAGGCCAAGCAGTCTAAGGACAAAAATACCGTCTATGAACTTGCGAAGGCTGGAGATAAGAATGCGCTCGCTGAACTGGAGGATCGTATTTCCCTGGTTACTGGCGAACTTCTAGACGCTGTAAGGTTGGGCCGTGGTGATCGATTAAAAAATGACAGCTGGGCAACCGGCAAAATGTATTTCGCTGATGAAGCTTTGACAATGGGCCTCATCGACGGTATTGGGACAATGGATGATGCTATAAGGCATCTCCGCACACTCACTTCAAGCAAGAAAACTAAAAATTTTAATATGAATAATTTTAACAATGTGGCTGCATTGGCTTCTGTTGAAGCTGAAGGAGCTGAGGCCGCTTTAGACCTGGCTAACGCTGATCTGACAGCAGCTGGTATTACGGACTTTACAATCGTCGAGCAATCAGTTATCGATGAGGGGGCGCGCGTGACAGCTGAACTTGCGACTGCTAATGCTTCGTTAGCTACGGCGAACACGACGATCGCTAACCAGGAAGCAACAATTCAGGCGAATCAGACCCGCATTCAAACTTTGGAAGGTGTGATTGCTAAGCGTGCTGCTAGTGATCCTGGAACGAAATCTAAATCTGCAAAGAAATCAACAGAGGATCCTGAAATAGAAGAGGAGGAACCTACTACTGTTGCTGCTCACAATCAGATCGCCGATCGCGGAATTTTTGGTTAGTAGAATTAAGTGTTTATAATTTAACCGTGTATAATGAGAATTAATATTGATGAAGTAGTAGCCGAATTTGGCAGCTATTATGTAGATGGTGGGCAAGGGATGCAGAACCTTCAGACGGTTTTGATGCAGAGATCTGTTTTTACACAATCTTTTCCCTTATTGCCTACGGATAGTACTGTTGTTTATAAAGCAACAGCATCGATCAAACGGGTGTTACAGGCATTTCAGCGCAAATTTACGCCGATTGCTGGTAATGAGGTCAAATTTGAGTTGGAGAAAATTGAGCTTGATCATGTTAAGATCGATGAATTGATCTCTCCAGACGAAATTATGCCGTCATGGCTAGGGTTTTTGGCTGAAAATAAACTGGAGCGTAAGGATTGGCCTATTGTCCGTTACATTTCAGAGCAACTTATTATTAAGCAGTACTATGCTGACTTAGAGCTCTTGGAAGCTTTTAAAGGTGTTAAGGGCGCTATTGTAGATGGAACAGCTACAGCAGCTGGTGCTTCTTTAAATGGCATCCGGAAAAAAATCCGAGATGGATTTGCTGCTGGTAAGACAAAGCAGATTGTCTTAGGGGCTTTGCCATCTGATCCAGTAGCATTAGTAACGTATATTGAAAACTTTGTTAAAAGTATTCCTGCATTGATTCGTGTCGAATTGGATGAGGTATCTGTTAGCTTACAGGTTGAACAGACATACCGAGAAGGGGTTCGTAAGAAGTACAATACGAATTACGAGCAAAAGCCAAATCTTTCAACTTTGATCGATCATCCGCAGATTACTGTAAAGGGATATCCTGCTATGGATGGTAGTGATTTGATTTATGCTACTCCTAAATTCAATAAGGCAAATCCAATGAAGGCTGGAGAAAATCAGGGAAGATTCGATGTTCAAAAGCAAGATCGAGATGTTAAGTTGCTTTCTGACTGGTGGATCGGCTTAGGATTCTGGTACTTGCCTTATGTGTACCATAATGACCAGGATTTAGTAGCTGCATAGGCTTTTTCATAGTTAAGTATATAGTTGTTTTGGTTGTGGGCTTGTCCCACAATCAAATTTTTAAAAATTAAAAGATTTAAAGCAATGGCTGAAAATGAAAATAAATCGACTCAACAGGAGTTGGATACGGCGACAGCAAAGATTATCGCTGGAAAGGATAAAGAAATTGCTGCTCTAACAAAAGAGCGCGATTCGCTGAAGTCTAAAAATGAAGAACTCACTACCAAGAATTCAGGTCTTCAGTCTGATCTTGCTATAACAAATACCGAGAACAGTAATTTGAAAGCAGATAATAAGTCATTGAGCGACTCGGTGGATGCCCTAACAACAGAGCGCGACGAAGCAATGGAGCTGATGACTACCATGTCAAAATCACTTGAAAAGGTTCAAAAAGCCGCGAAAGATGGATTCCAAACGCTGGAGCATAATGGTAAAACATATTCTATCCATGGTAAAACGTTCTTTTTCGAAGGAAAGGAATTCACCACTGAGAATCTTTTGGAAGATTCTGATTTGGTTGGACGCTTGTTGAAACTTGGTGTAGGATTTTTAAAAGAAGTAAAGGAGGACTAATTGATGTACAGTGCAATTAAATTTTTTGCTGGGATGCTATGCTTGATCATGGTTTCCCTTTTTATTGGCAATACCATTGCTTCAGCTACTGGGAGTAATTCTGTTGGACTAGTGTTTGCTTCAGCAATCTTTATCGGGTCTTTTGTCCCGTTAAAAAGCGCTGGTGTTTTACTAATGGGGTTGAACGCGAAAGATATTGTCTTTCAACAGGGTGTTTTCAATCCTGGTGGCGTAGCAGGAGAGGTCTATTACGCTTTTACTGAAGATATAGAAACGTGGCCCGTTGCGCTTTCAAAAATTGTGACTGAAACCGCTACTGACTTTGAAGATTTAGTTACGGTAAAGGCTGCCGATGATTTCAAATTTAAGACCGGTAAGTCCTTCAAGAAGCTGTATGTTACTTTGGAAACTGGTGAACTGAAGTATTCGCTGATCGGCGCTCGTGATGGAAAGTCATTCCAGAACTCGATGGAAGTATCCTATCCTAAAAATGATGCTACAATTTCTGGATTTGTTGCATCAACTGCGAATCGCCGAATGGTATTCATTGCCATTGAGCAGAATGGTACTGCAAAGGTTTTGGGTACGAAACAATTTCCTGCTCAGCTGGAGACTGCTGAAGGTGGCACCGGTAAGTTGATCGAGGATCCAAATACTTTGGTGCAGACCTATATCTCAAAATCACCAATTCCACCGGCGATTTATGAACCGCCAATCCTATTGGAACCGGTTGGTCCATAATAGTATATTTTTAATGCGTGAAATAAAAAGGCTCTTGTTGAAGAGCCTTTTTTGTAAATACATATAATATGAACGATAAGATTGTAAAGATTATCAATATCCTGGAGGAGAAGTTTTTTGTGCCAGTAAGAACTGACGGTGAGAATATTTTGATGGAGCGTGATGAGATCGAAGCTCAGGTGAATATCTATTGGCAGAAGGAGAATAATTGGGAAAGTATAGATGTTATTGAGGCGCTTGATTATTTACAGATACCTGCTTTTTTAAGTGACTCAAATGTAATGGTTTATATCTATAAGCCGAAAGTGTCGTTTTAGCTAAAATTGGCTCAAATACCTTTGATTTATGGCAATTTCCGTTATTCAAAGGTATTTAGAAAACTCGCATCGTAGCTATGAGGAAGGTCGTGTGTTGTTCGAAAAATTTGCCTCGAGCAAAGTTCTGATCTCATTTTTTCGAAGTGGATCATCGCCGCTTCATTTTAACCGGTTACTTGAGGAGCTGAAGAAGCTATCCCAGGAGGATCGCCCATCCGAAGTCGAGGTTGTTGCTGATGTAGTAGAGAAATCGATCATTGCTCCATTGGAGTCTTTTGATATCCCTGCCAAAGCGGCTTTGAATGACGATTACTTTTTATTTCCCGAAAAGATCAAAGAAGTAGTCCGGAGAAAAAATATGCATTATCGACGTTCACAGCAATTGTTTATTGAAATTGGTTTTACGGATGATCCTGATAATAGGCTTGCAATGGCTGAAACATTGCTGAATGATCATGATCAGGTTAATGCTTGCTGGGCTGTTATTGACGAATACAAGCTGTCAGGTAAAATTTTAGTAGAGAAAGCGAAGTCTATTCAGGAGGAAATCAATGAATTACCGCTTGATAAATTGCTTGCTCACCTCAAGAATATTCCTCCCAATATCTCGAAGGATAAAAAGAAGCTTGAAACCTTACCAGATGGCCACCAAAAAGCAAAGGTGCTTTCTCGCTTTCAGCTTAACCAAATTAAACTGGAACTGGTCAAAAAAAGATTGGAGGTTTTGAATGGCTAAACCAATATCAATAGATTCCAATAAGGATGATATCCTGAGCTATCTTAAAGATCCCGAATCAAAAGAGTCCGATCTCACTGCAAAGCAAACCAAATTGCTTGAGTGGTATGTGGATGCTTATACACTATTCAGGAATTACAGCTCGATGACCGAAACGATAACCGTTCTCAAAAAACTAGGAAGCCTTCGTGATAATCCGATATCCAATTCAACTGCTCGGCGATATATTAATGATGCGCTTGAAATTTTTGGATCGGTTGGTCGTATGAAGGCAGATGTGATCAACCATATTGTTATTGAGACTCTCCTAGATGCCCGGATCATGGCCAAAAAGCAAAACAATGCGATGGCCTTAAAGGAAATTGCCAAAGAGCTGAGAGCTGCTGGAGTCAACGATGAAGCAGGCGCTTTGATAGCTGATCAGATCGAGCAACACCAAGTTATCATTTCAATTGATCAGACAGCTCAGCGTGCATTGCAAAAAATACACGCCGGGGGAGTGATCGATCTTGGCGATATCTTGAATAGCATGTCTGAAGAAGCTCAGGTGATTGGGGAGGGAAATAACAATGGTTGAGATTTCGAAACCTAAACTCCAGGTACGTCGTAATCTGGCACAAATCCTGATCCGGACTGCACCGCAAAAAATTAAGGTATTAGAAGGGGCGAGAGCTGTAGGTAAGTCGACAGTTTTAGCGGATGAGATGTCCGAAACAGCATGCGATATGCCCCGGTCAACAAATTTCCTTCAGGGCAGAACCTATCAGCAAATTTTGACCAGGACATTGCCGTCTACCATTCTTTCTCTGGAGACTTTGGGTTATAAGAATGGTATACACTTTACTATTGGACAAAAGCCTATCTGGAAGAAGTACAATCTTCCTTATGAACCACCTTTAGATTGGGGGAAAACTATTGCCTGGTGGACCGGAGCTGTCTGGGTGATGTTGTCTCAAGATGTTTCTTCCAGAGGTATCAACACGTGTTCCGGTTTGGCTGATGAATACTGCGAGCTTGATCCAGTGAAATTCCAGGCAGAGACCTATGCCACTTTACGTGGAGGTAAGTCTCATTTCGAGCATAAGAAGCGGTGGCTGTCTCAAGTGTATGTCAGCTCTATTCCCAGAACTCAAGAGGGTAAGCACATATACACCTATGAGCAGGCAGCTATAACAAATCCGGACGAGGTATTTTATTTACGAGCTCCTACTCGGATAAATGCTGAGAATCTTCCTGACAATTATTTTAAGATGCAGCGTCGTATCATGTCCAAATATGAATACGATATCGAGATAGAGAATATTCGGCCCAGGGCTGTTGGTGGGGGATTCTATCCGGCATTCAATGAAAGGAATCTTTGTTATGATTCTTTTGACAATGATTATCTGAGGGGGTTGGTAGATGAGGGTGTCGGTTATGATCGCACTAAATTTGAAAAACTGGATTGCCGTGAGGTAACCGATATCATACCCAGCACACCACTGGATATCGCCCTGGACTATGGAAAGTTCTGTTGTATAGTCACGGCTCAGGAGACATTCCTGAACGAATGCAATTTCCTTTCTTCGATTACTCCTGAGGAAGCTGGAGAAATGCTGGAGGTACTTGTGCAGCGCTGGTGCGATTACTATCAGCCACATCCCACTAAGCGCGTCTCGTATTGGTATGATCAGACGGCGATAGGTAAAGACGGCCGATCGCCTAAGACTTATGCCGATATCGTAGTTGAGGTGCTCATCAAGAATGGGTGGGATGTGGATCAGCAATATTATGGTGCAGCACCTGAGCACTCGGATAAGTATAAGTTCTGGTCGATTGCCATGCGTAACGATCATCCATTGTTACCGATATTCAAATGGAACAGGACAAAGTGTAAGTATCTCATCGAATCGATCAACAACTCGGCAGCTAAGGAGGGTAAGTTTGGCCCGGAGAAAGTAAAGACCGATGAACGTAAGACTCATGTCGATCAACGATACACCACACACCAGGGCGATGCCATGGATATGATTGGATATTTCAAATATTCACATCTTATTGAAAGTAGCCAGGGATTGTGGGTGCCATCGAGGTCTTCAAGTTAAAGAAGCCCCTCGACTTGCCTTCGAAATTCTCACAATCAAAAACCATACAGTGCATAACACACCGACGTGTCGAGGGGTATAATCTGACGCGATGTTAGAGTTATGCAATAAAGTTTTTGATTGTGAGAGCACAAATTTAATAAAATATATATGAAAGCAAGTAAAAATTACAATTCGTCGCCGCTGCCGTTTATGGGACAAAAAAGAAGATTTCTTACAAAATTTAAAATTGAGCTCCAGAGCTGTGATCCTAATGCCACTTATGTGGATCTGTTTGGGGGAAGTGGTTTGTTGAGCCATACAGTTAAACAACATTGTCCGGATGCGCAAGTCATATACAATGATTATGATGATTTCTCCAAAAGGATTGCGTGGATTCCTAAGACCAATAAGCTGATTCAGGATATACGAAATCTAATCTGCGACCTTCCTAAAGATAAAGCTATACCCTTTGAAAGAAGGCATTCCATATTAGATAGAGTATATTCAGAAGAAAAGCGTTTAGGATACGTTGATTATATCACCTTATCATCTAATTTACTCTTTGCCATGAATTATGCCCTGAGCTATGATGAATTAACAAGACAGGTATTTTACAATACGCTCAGAGAAACACCTTATAATGCGATTGGTTATTTAGATGGTGTCCAAAGGGTCTCCATGGATTACAAAGAGTTATTTGAATTTTATCGCGATCAGGCTAATGTTATATTTCTCGTTGATCCGCCTTACTTATCTACAGATGTTTCAAGCTACAAATCATCTCATTGGAAATTATCTGATTACTTAGATGTATTGGATGTGCTTGACGTTGAGCAATACTTCTATTTTACCTCCAATAAATCTAATGTTGTAGAGCTATGTGAATGGATATCAAAGAAGGTTCCTGGGGCTAATCCTTTCGAACATGCGATAGCTATTTCCCATGCCAATAATCCTAGTTATAATTCAAAGTTCACTGACATAATGCTTGTCAAACGATAAAAGAGCCGCTTTTAAGCGGCTTTTTTGTTGCGCTATTCTCCCGGGTCGAAATCATATTCCGTGGGGGTGCAAACGGCAATTGCCCTTTTAGGACAGGGCACGGCGGGCTTCAAGTCGACACTTTTAATGATTTTTGGAAAAAATAAATTGTTTAAATTATTGATTTATAGGGTTTTGTTATGTTTTTGGTAAAGTTTTTTGAAACATTCATACTAACAGGTTGAAAATCAGTTGAAATATGTTCTTGTCGTTTCTAATGGACTTATTAAATAGATTTTTGAGCATGGATAAAATTTCTTACACGGAAATGCTCAAGATACTGGATCGCTGCCGATATCAGTCTTCAGACGAAACGCTATCAATAACTTTTTTGAAATGCGATCGCAAGCGTGGAACTGGAGGGCAATGGCAAACGATTGAAAAGGCGCAGATTTGCGGCCTGCCATATTCAGTTAGAGAAAATGAAATGCGTGGTATTGTTAACCTGGAATCAGGTATCAAGTCAGCTTTTCATATCCAGTTAGTTTTCGAAATAAATGGCAAACGCGTTTTCAAATGAGTACTAGGCATACACAATTTTCCAGTGATGGTTTTCCGCTATATTCTTTCAGAGAAGGAAGCTCTGTAGTTCTAACAAATGCTTCAGCTGGTAAATCCGGGGAATCAGGCATAGCAAATTTTTCCACTGTCCTTCCAAATAAAAATGAGTTTTCCGGGGGACGTGATTGGGTGCCCTGGGGGAAAAGTGATAAGTTTCCGGATGAAATGTGGGCCATGGTGCGCAAAAGCGGCGTAGCCATGAGCGCGCTGAGGCTATTGAATCTAAAATTGTTCGGTCAAATGGTCGTTCCGGCTATTCCTAGAGAATTAGACGACAACAACCAAATGAAATATGACCTTGTAAAGGATCAGGATGTACGCGATTTCTTTAAGCGCTCGAATTTCGATGTTACCCGGCTGGCAATTATTCAGGATTATAATGCATTGGCAAACTCATTTCCGCTTTTAATGCTGAATGAAGATCGTTCAAAAATTGTGCGGATCGGACATGATAAAGCTAGAAAATTTCGATATCGCCCCTACAATGAAAGTAGTGGACGAATTGAAAAGGCTATGCGATCTGCAAACTTTCCTTCTCCTGCAGATGATTTTGATGAGTTCGATGTAATCGATTCGCGAGACTGGTTTTCGGAGGTGGACCGGATTAAATATGTTGAAAAAGGTCATAATTATGTTTTCCCTACGTATTATCCTGATCCGGAGTTTGATTACTATTCCCTGGCTCACTGGGATGGTGTCCGTTCTAATGGATGGCTGGAGATATCCAACTCGATTCCTTCCTACAAACGGGCAATCTTTAGAAATCAAGCAGCCATTAAATATCATGTAAAGATTTCCATGTCTTACTGGTTAACCAAATATCCCAAATGGGCATCAATGGGTGAAGCTGAAAGGACAAAGGCGGTAAATGATCAGTATGATGAAATGGACAAGTATTTAACCGGTACCGAAAATGCGATGAAAACATTTGTTTCATTCTTCGATATTAACAAACTGAATGGTACAAGTATTCCTGGTATCGAAATCGTGGCCATAGACGATAAGCTCAAGTCAGATGCTTATCTCCCTGATGGCGCAGCGGCCAATGCAGAGATTTTATTTTCAATGTTGGTTAACCCGGCAATATTTGGGCTAGGGATGCCAGGCGGATCGTATGGCGGTGCCAACCAGGGAGGCTCCGATATCCGAGAGTCCTGGTTAGTGATGAATGCCATCAATGCCGCTGATCGTGCGATCATCTATCAAATGTTTGAGTTTGTCCGGGATTACAACGGTTGGAATCCTGATATGACGCTTTTGACCTTGGATAAAGTGTTGACTACTACGGATACAGGTAAGGGAAGTAAAATTGTTAGTTAAGGAGGTAATTCATGAGACTATTTTCAGATATCAATGAGATCAAGCAAAAAGTAACCTTAAATGATACTATAAAGCTACAAGAAATTCGTCCTCAGATTAGCAGGACCGAACGCTCCCAAATACTGCCTTTACTCGGCAATGAGTTCTATAATGAATTGGCTGAAGCTTACGCAGGAGCTTTAGCTATTTTGGAGACAAAGCCTGAAGCTGAAAAAAAGAAAATTAAAGATTCCGGTACCCAGTACTTGTTGATGACCGAAAAGTATTGGCCTGTAATGGAAATCGTGCAAGATGCGATCGCTAACATAACTTTCATGAATGCGATTGATCAGGTTCAGGTGAGTATCGGAGCCACCGGAGTATCCATTTCTGTCAATGATACGAAAAAGACTGCTTTCCAGTGGCAGATTGATAATCTGAAGTACCAATTTGCCAGTGATGGTTTTAATGCGCTCAATGAGCTGCTACTTTATCTGGAAGCAAACTTGACTGATTTCCCGGTATGGGCAGCTAGTGAGGCGTATTTTGAACAAAAGAAATTCTTTGTCGAAACTGCTGAGATCTTTTCTGAAAACTATCAGATCAATGCTAATCGGATGACCTATTTGACACTTCGATACATTATGAAGCGGGTTGAATGGAATGATGTCCGGACTAAGATCAGCGAACCATTGTTTCTGAAGCTGAAGGAGAAGCAATTGTCCGGATATACCACGAAAGAAAAGATTCTGATGGAGCGCTTTCTGGTGCCAGGTATTGTATTGTTAACCGTGGCTAAGGGTATCGTTGAGCGTGCAATAGAAGTCACTGATCTAGGCGTTCAGATCAATCTATATACCTATTATGTGACCTTAAAAGATGCCCGTAAAAAAGGAGGCGATAATGAACGCGAAAAAATGATCGAGCAGCTCACGAATGATGGCAATAAATATTTAGATGAAGCGAGAAATTACATCGACGCGAATGTGGCGGATTTTCCGGATGCGAAGGATGTTGAAACGGAAATGAGTTATAGAGTAATTAATAAACCTGAAAGCGGAATTTTTGGAATGTAATATGGAAAACGAGCAATTCTCACTTATGCAGCTTCTAATGGCTGTAATTAGCTCTGGAGTTTTATCGACAATCGTAACCTATTGGACGAGCAAAAAGCAGACAAATGCTGTGATCGAGCAAACGAATGCCACTGTTGATGAACAGGTGCGGACAACTTATGGGGAAATGATCAAAGATCAACGCACACAGATCGGATTTCTTCAGGATCAGATAGAAACGGCTCTCAAAAGGGAGCAGGAGTACATTGCGCTTTTAAACAAAGCCAATAGCCTAACAAATTCGCTCTCTGCAGAACTTGCGGCTTGTCAGTTGTCCATCAAAAATTTGGAGGCAACAAAATTGAAGTATGAACAAAAATTAGCCACTTATGAAGATATCGCAAAACGCGCTGAGACTCGTCAAGGGGTTTGAGGAGCTTAGGCTTAACGCCTACTTAGATAACTTCGGTGTGTGGACTTTGGGCTATGGTACCGTAAGATGGCCAGACGGTCAAAAAGTACGCCAGGGAGATCGTATAAAGGATGAAGCTGAGGCGAGCGAGCTCCTTAAATATTCACTTATTTCTCCGTCCAGGATAGTGAACTCTCACGTGGATGTTAGGTTGACCCAAAATCAGTTTGATACTTTGGTATCAATTGTTTATAGTATACGAGGTTTAGCCTTCAACCGTTCTAAATTGCTAGGTCTATTAAATGACGGAGAGTATTTCAAAGCAGCAGATGCAATTCTTGAAATTCCAGCCGAAAAGTGTCGCATGAGATTTAATAGGGAATTAGGACATTTGAAACGTAGACGCTTGAGGGAGCGTGAATTGTTTCTTACAATATAGGTTTGTTATTGTTGGTGATTTATTGCAAATCTGATCCGGGATGAAATTAAGAACAAATTTTGCTCCTGGTTCCCAATGTTAAATTAAAGGTTCCTGGTATAAATGCGTGAGGGTGGTTTTTGGTTGGCCACCCTCTTTTGATCAAGTTATGGTAAGGCTTTATTCTTTCATTCTTCTATTACTATCCCTGACTGGGTGCAATCTGTTTCGTAAGAAAACGGAGAGCACCCTTTTTTCTGCTGGTAGAGATAGCTCCTGGCATATAGCGAATGCTTCTACACTGCAGGGAAATTACACTGTTAAAAATAGCACTGGTTCAGTAGCGCTTGAAGCTAGAGGTTTTGATGAGTTCAATATCGATAAAGAAGGAAATATCAATGCTAAAGGCAAAAACGGTGTATTGCTGTACAGCGGAACCACAAAAGATTCCTCGGCCACTGGTTCAAGTTATATAAGCAACACCTCCAGTAATTCGGGGCATGTCCAGGATTCGACTAATCTCAATAAGCAGGTACACGCGGATGCTGGAGTTAAAGTGGATAAATGGTTTTCCTGGTGGTTTATCGTCGGCGGAGTTATTTTGGCTATAGTTTTGATTTTAGTCTTCTCAAATGTAGGATGGCCAGCCATTTGGAGTCGAATCGCAGCAATATTTAAACCCAGAGCATGAGACATTATTATCTGTTTTTTAGTTTTTGTCCGGTTTATGAAAAATTCATTGAATTGGATACCTCCAAAATTAACTATGTGCCGGCTCTTTTACTAAAGGAGTACTATTTAGGAAAAGGTTTTAAGCTAGGTTATGAATAGGGAGGAAGCTTTGCAGTTTATGAAAGATGGCTCTAAAATCAGCCATGAATACTTTCAATCGCACGAATGGATGACTATTCGGGATGGCAAAATGCTCTTAGAAGATGGTGTAAAATGTTCCGTCGAAGAGTTTTTTGCTTATAGAACTTCAAGTGATTGGGAAGAGGGCTATTTCTTCTTTTTAGAAAAAGATCAAAAAGCTTATGAGCGTGCTAAATACCATAATTCTTTGGTTAATTCCTTGAGCTTAGCAGAATTGGAAGCAACACCATTTTATCTGTGGGAAAATATGGGGCTGCTTAAAAAACAAATGATTGAATCTTCCGAAAAGAGAGCTAGAGAAATTTCATTGCTAGGAGGATCAGCTTCATTGGCTGGAGAATCTATGATGAAATTTTGTAAAGCAATGGCTATGTGTGGCCCTATACTGGCGGATACAATAGCGCGTGGAAAAGTGTTTGATGCGTGGCTACAATCCGAAGAAATTGCAAGTAGATCTTTTACTGAGTTTTTTATTGAGAAAATAGGAAGCGTTGGTAAAACGCAATATGATATCGACAAGATGATTGCTGAGTTAACCTTGGAACGTGGTGTTGGTAAAACCTATTCAGATTGGTTGAAAGAGAAAGGAGTAAAGTATTGTGAATTTATGACAACTTTTTGGGTTAAACAGATGGCTATTTTAGCCGTGAAAGGAGTTGATAATGGCGTATAGGTTTGTCGAAGTATTTAGGGAAAATGTTCCAATAGCGGTCCGTTTACAAGACCTTTTGAAATATGTTGAAAAAGCAAGGGAACTTAAATGTTATGAAATGCGGATCGTAGTCTCATTTGATCCGGCGAATCCTGGGATAAATTTAATCTTCGGGCGGTTGGTTTTGAGAGATAGGATTAAAGCAGGAGGTTTTTTCCCTGACAAAATTGATATTGTTCCGGGTAAAAATATTATTAATAAATCAACAATGACCGAATATATTCAGTCACAAATATCTGAAACTTTTAAAGCTCGATCTGTAGGGGCACTCGGTTGGTTGAAAATTGCTAAAGAAATTCCTGAATTCAAACGTCAGCTTTTTCTAAATTATAATCCCAGCCTCGATCCAACATGGCTTGAACATCTATCAAAAGAAAAAAGTCAAAAGGAATTTGAGAGGGAGTATTTATCTAGTCCTCTACCTGAAGAACCTGAAAAATTAAACGATAAAAATGGAAAAACTAACAATAACCGGCGCTGATCAGGAATGGGTAGCCGATGTACCTCAGAGCTGGGATGAAGTCCCTTTGAATATATATCCGAATCTTGCTCAATTATATCTCAAGGAACTTCCTCGAATGACGGTCAGTGATAAATTGGTTAGAGTATTGTATTTGTTGGCCTTTAGCGCAAAAGATGGAATAGACCGGTTTGATCTGCCACACCTTCAGCAAGCTTTTAAATTGGTTGAATGGGTATTTAACAAAGTGGAGATATCAATCAATATACTTCCGGAATTTACACATAACGATATCCGTTATTTAGGGCCTGATCCGCTTTTAGGTAATATGCGTTTTGGAGAATTCGTGATGGCTGAAACATACTTTCTTCAGTACTGGGAACATAAGAAACCTGAAACCTTGAATAAGTTGATTGCTGTATTGTATAGACCGGAAGGAAAGGGTGCTGCACATGAGATTGGAAATGTAGAATATTGCGGAGATCTCCGTGAAAAGTTCAATTCTAATTTGACTGAATTCCGGGCTGAAGAACTTAAGGATCTCGATCTGTCTATTAAAGACGGTATCTACTTGTACTATCTAGCTTCCAGATGGAAAGCTTTTGACAATTATCCACATATTTTCCCTAAAAAGAAGAATCAGAAAATTGACACGCCGAAACAGAAAGTGCCTCGTTATGGATGGTTAGGAACTTTTGATGATCTTGTCGGTGAAAAAGGTAGGACAGCTGAAACGTTGGAAAGTGAGTTTGTGCATACTACGCTAATGAGCTTAGAACGTGGTCAGATTAAATTTAAAGAAATTAAGAAGAATAGGAAATGACGCTAACAAGATACATGGAGCTTATTACAGCGTTCGCGATCGCGGATCCTGATCTTCTGCACACTGAAGAAGCTCCAGCTATTTTCGATTGCAGTGCAGATGAAGCTGCTGCAATTTTACAGGATATCGGGGATCGAATGGTTTTGCTTGTCCCTCCTTATGCCAAAAGCCCGAAAAAGAATAATGCAAATGGTAATATTTGGCTTAAAGAAGGCCTTGTTGTATGTGTACAATTTGTGCCATTGGACAACATGCGTAGGAAAACTGAAGTTATTGATAAAGCTGAAAGCGTATTGGATCGGCTTTATTTGTATTTCAACAGATTGAGGTATGCTCCTCAAGTGCCGGGACAGGAGCCTTTTATGTTCGATCCTCAAATTTGGAATGGAGACTCGATCGGCCCAATCGGTGATAATCATTTCGGTTATTACGCTGAATTGGGAATAAGAGATAGTATAAAATTGTAATTTCTTTTTTTAATTTGTTTAGTTAGGCCGCTGATGAGATATCACCGGCTTTTTTATTTACCGTATTTCTCATATTGTTGTATCCCAGTTTACCAATTAATTGTCGTTTCAAAATTTATTTTGAGAGCCATCTTTGTGATATGGCAATTTCAATCGTTAAGCAACCCAATAAAGTCTCCTGGTCGAGAAATCCAATAGTATTTGAATTCCATACTGATCAAGTAATTTTAGAGGCTGGTCGTCCTTTGATATTTACTTTGGACTTTAGCCAGGTTGATAATGTCGTAGATAGTGAACTCCATACTCCTGAAAAAACTTATTATTATTATCTTGATTGGTCGTTCACTTTAATTGTAAAACAAACGAAATTTCTGTTCTCATGTGAATATGCGAGTCCTATTAACAAGTTTAAAATTCCTCATCGAATTGGTCCAACTGAGACAAAGCAAGATTGGTTGGTAAAAGTTAAGAATGCAATACTGAATGCATTTAACCTGTCATCTTTATTTGTTGGAGAGGTCGACGGTCAGAAAATCAAGTTTAGCTCAATTGAGAATGATGTTTCTTTAGATGTGCAAATTCAAGATGTTACTAATGATCTTGCTGTGGCTATTGAGACACCTCAAACGCCAGTGTCAAAAAATTATACACCTAATCTTAAAATTTTTGTAGAGCTTATTGCGATCGATCTTTCGTTGGCTGAACGCTCTGTTGTTTCTGCGGCTTTAGTTCCTGATATCAATGGCAATGCCTCTTGGGATTTCTCAAAACCTCTATCCTCGTTGTGTCTAAGTGACGGACCAGATATCTTATCGGTAGAGGATGTGGGTATTGTAAAAAGCAAATGTATCAAGCAATTCTATTTGAGAGCAACAGAATTATCCGGAGAGCCCCAAGGTCCCAGGACTTCAGTCGTTACGGATCTGTTTTTCGCCGTTTATGGAGGGCTTCCAAAAAACTTGCAAAATTTAAGTTTTGGAGAATCAATTTCAGTAAATGAATCAGTTCGTTTTCTCTGTACAACTCAAGACAAAAAAGTAATTCCTGACCAACCGAATTGGTTGTCCTGGTTCAATCTAAATGAAACATATACGGAAGTCAAAGTGGAGGTTGAAGTGGTTTACAGTGATGGGATGCCGTTCTCATTTACAGCTTATTCAATTGTTGAAATTAAACAATTTGAGAAGGTAATTATTCCGGTTGGACTCGTTCAAATAAATGCAAATACCTATTATCCAGAATTGGATATCGTCTCATATAAGGTTTGGCTGCATGCGGAGGGTAAAAAGATTTCAAATATAATTCGATTTTTTGTTGATGATACATTACATCAATATCAGCGTGTCTTTCTTTTTCAAAATTCTCTTGGATCTCCTGAGACGCTTTTCACTTCAGGGAAAAAAGCTATTTCCTACGAAATTGAAAAGAGTAATGCTATTATATCTCAAGCCGGAACGTTTGATCTGAAGAAAGGCGAGAATATTGACCTGGATATTGTTCTTGAGAATAAGGAGAAAATCAGTTCTGGATATAAATCATATTCTGAAATCGTTGGCTTTCGTGATTTTATTTTAAGTCGTTGGAAACTGGAGCTGTTCAAGAAAGAATGGTGGCCAGTGAATATTTCATCATCATCCATCGATGAGTCTCAAGATGGAAACGGTCTATTTGCTGTGTCATTTGAAATTAGTAGCCAACATTCTCAAGAGCAATTTTTTGATAACTAAATATTGATATGGATTATAATATAGATCTAAATGAGTTTGATATTACTCTCGTCCGGGGGACTACTGAAGAATATCAATTTTGGGGATGGGAAGTGATCGAGAAAGACACTGGTGAAATCGTGCCTTTTAGCTTGGCCGGAAAAGAAATTCGTGTACAGTTCAAAGACGATTTAAACGCTTCGGAAATAGCTCTTGAACTTACTAAAGCAAATGGAGGCCTAACGATCGAGCCGACAAAATTGACTATGAATTTTGGATTAAATACGATCGAACTTAAAAAGGACGTGTATTTCTATGATATCCTTGTAATCGACGGTACCGAGCGGACAACATTTGTCAAGGGAAAATTAATATTAACCGGAATTGTAACTAAGTAAAATAATGGCAAAATCATATAAAGTAAGCGTATTTGCAGGGACAAAAGTTGTCGCGGATATGGCACAACAGGTAAAGAATGCAACGATTGAAGCATCTATTCAATTGAAAACGATCAAAGGTGGGGCAAGCTCAGCTACTCCAACAATATTGGCTCCTGGACCTCCAGGAGCAAACAGAAAAATGGAGGATGTTATTGGGTGGTTTGTTAACGGAACTGCAGCCAATCCTCCTGTAGCGACTGGCACGCCTTGGGAAGCACCTGCAGGGAAGAAAAATACTAACTGGTGGAACGGTACAACCTGGAGCTTAGCAAGTAGTGTGGCGCTGCCTAAAGGAGCCGATGGTCAGGGCTTGCTCCCCCTTTTCGACCCTGCTAAAGTCGGCGGCTACGATAAAGATGCGCAGGTACGCGGTGCTGATGGTGTTACCTATGTCAGTCTGAAAAGTAATAACACCGCTTTATTATCCGATTTAAGTAGCTGGACAGATATAAATAATATTAAAACCATTAATAAAGAAATTTTTGGGACAAACACCAATCTTCTTAGCAATGGCGATTTCACTTATGGCTTGACCGGTTGGTTAAAAAATGAACCTGTCATTGATTACAGTGTAACTGACAAAGTAATGACTGTAAACACAAATAATAGTGTTGACGCCGGAGTATATAGTAGAGCGAATTTACAGTCGGGGAAGAAATATAAAGCGTCCGCAGACATAAAACTTTTGAGCAGTACGTCTACTGATATTCGCTTGCTTGTTCAGAAGACAGGTTTTAATAAAAATGTTTCTGTATCATTTTCAGTGAATCAAAGGAAGCAGATAAGTCTTGATGTTGATATTACTGAAGATGGATCTTATTTAATTGTTGTTGGAGCGAATAAAAATGTACAAATCGAAGTTTACAATGTTTCTGTCATTGAAGTTTCAAGCACTCTTCCTATAAAAGAAAATGTCGATAAGTTAAATTCAGATGTGGAAAATCTTACCGAAACTATTGGTGTTTCGAAGAATTTTTTAAAAAACTCCGACTTCAACAATGATTTAAGCAATTGGGCAGTTAATGAAGCTAAATGGAATTTAAGTTGGGAAAATGGTAATGCTCGTGTTCAAGTTGTTAATTATGGTAACGCTGGATTGTTACAGGGCGTAACAGAAGTATTGTCGAATGGAGCTGGAGATTATACGGTTGAAATCAAGTTAAAAAGAATCTCTGATGAGGCAGTGCAATTAGGGATATGGACGTATGCTCCAAATTTAAAATCATTTGCTGTCTTAAATTCAAAAATTAAGGGTGAATACGAAATTTTAAAAGGCACAATGAGCCTTACTTCTAGTGATATCAGGGCGGATGGGACTATAGGTTTTATGTTGAGGCTACCTAGTAACATTGATGCTTTAATTGACTATATCAGACTTTACAAAATAGATGAAGGTAGCATAAATGGTCGATTAACAGTATTAGAAACTAAAGAACCTAAAATAGTAGATAATTGGAAGCCTAAAAAAACAAGAAGTAAATCGCCTTTTTTATCTTATATTTTGTCTTTCGTTGACAAATACAATAAAAGACAGCAAGATGTCACGTTAGTTCAGATTGGGGACAGTATAAGTACGAATCTTAAATGGTCACCGACTAGACCTGATGCAAATCAACGCCCTCCTTTTTGTACTGAATATAATCTTAATTCATATCTTGAAGAAAAGCTTCGTTGGAAAGAACAAAAATATAGAAGATTTGATTATGAGGGAATTTTTAACGAAGTTTTAGGTGGAGGTACCTCTACTATAAAAGAAATTGATAATGATAATTGGGGATTAACAGGTGGGTCATACTATTACCCAATAACAAAGGTTATTGATGGGGGTGATAACGCCGGTATTACTTTTGCGATGCCTGCAAACATCAAAAGATTGTCGCTTATACTTCACACAGATAAATCTTGGGCGACTATGACAATGGTTAACATATCGGAAGGTAATGGGATTGTGGAGGTATGGAATGGGTCGTCATGGGCAGAAGCAAATGGGTACACTGTAAGTTTCAAGGAAGCTGATACCTCCAGCACATTGGGTTTTTATAAAGATGATGCACAACGACGTTTAAAATTTAGGTCTCTCACAAACCTTAACTCAAAGGTAATTTCCGTAAAAAATGTTGGGCCGGGCCGATTTGGTTATTGGGGCATAGAGTACAGTCCTTATGAACACATGTTCACATACATCTGTGCGAGCAAAGGAAGTCATAATATCTCGATGCTGCAAAGATATGAAAGTTGGATGGTTGACGCTTTCAAACCTGATTTAATACTTTGGCAATTGCCTGTACTTAACCATTCCTTTGGTGTGCCGACTAGAAATTTATCATCGCAGAATTATGGAGCTCAATTTATCGAAAAATATAATAATTTAAAAAATAAAGGGTATCTAGTGATGCCATATATTCTATGGGGCGCGACTTATTCAAATTTTATTAGCAATACAGGGGAATTCCTTAGTGGATATACATCTACAAATGAATTTGTGTCTTGTCAGGCTGATGTAGAGAATATCAAGTCACGATTTAGCGACTTAAATGTTCCAGTCATCGACTTATTCAACAGGATTACGGAAGTAGCTATTGAAAGATCAGTAGAGGACAATGTTAACATCTATAATGGTTCTTTGGCTGGTAGTGGACAAACAGGCCAAACATTCACAATTGACGGTATTCACCTCAATCAATTGGGAGAAGAAGTAGTTTTTGCAATGTTTGATGAAAACTTCAATTTTTAATAAAAAGATGGAAATAAAAGTATACAGACATAATATTTTGATGGCTAAACTGCCTTTAAATAATGGTTCAGATCCATTTTTTGAAAGACATTGGGAGTGGGAATTAAATTGAAAAAAAGCCCCTTCGGGGGCATTAACTTAAAAAGGGGATGAAGACCGGGAAAGAATCAATACAATATATCCAAAGAGCCGGGGAGAGATGCTCATTGGATACTTTGTAATTAAAAATATAAATTTATGCAAATAAAACACAATCTTCTATACAACAGCGACGGAACTCAAGTCGGGTTCCGTCCCACTCCAAACAAAGGGAACGTAATATCCCCAATTTATATCGTGATGCATTACGATGCAGCACCGAATGCGACCAGTGCGATCAACTGGATGACCGATCCAAAGAGCCAGATATCGGCGCATTTGCATATTAGCCGGGATGGCGTGGTCACTCAGCTGGTGCCGTTCAATCAAAAAGCCTGGCATGCTGGAGTGAGCAAATGGAGAGGCTTAACCGGGTTAAATTCCTATAGCATCGGAATCGAGCTTCAGAACACAGGCACACAGCAATATACAGATGTGCAGATCAGTGCGGCAATTGAAGTTTGCAAAACTTTAATCGCCAATTATCCAATCAAGGAGATCATTGGCCACTCCGATATCGCTCCTGGAAGAAAGCCTGATCCAGGACCACAATTCCCCTGGGCAAAGTTCAAACCGCTAATTAAATAGAATGACTCTACCATTTGCAATTATTACGGATGATGGCGTCGTGCTGGATGTTTCCCCAGACAGTAAATTGACCGTTGAATTCGTTGCGACGACATTTAATGAGGAGACTGTTTTGAAGGGATCCTATACGTATCCGGTGACTTTTCCGCCGACGGAGAAAAATGATATGGCTTTGGGCTATGGCCGGTTCCTTGAGAACCGGCTTGGCCGAAAGTCCATCGATGTGAATATTTCGCTCCTGGGAATGTCCTGGAAGCGCGCGAAACTGGAGTACGATATTTCCGCTCGAAGCAAATACGAAGGTTATTTGACGATTGACAATTCAATTGTGGCTGATCTAATGAGGGATAAGACAATTGCTGAAGTATTCACCACGACGGTAAATTCAAAGTTTGTTTCTCATAAATCGATCCGGATCGATGGACCTGGAGCAGGGATCAATGATAAAATTGTAGCTATAAATAGCTCTATCGGCGTCTATCCATTTTGTATGCCGACCTATTTTAATCCTATGGCCGATGGCGAGCTCAAGACTAAAAATGATGGCTCGAATGGTGTTGATTTCGAACAGTCTGTAATCAATGATTTTTCGGATGGGTATGCAATAAAAGGGGGAACTAGGTTGTATGGTGCATTTTTCTACTTGACCTGGGTGATCAAAGAAGTGTGTACTTATCTCGGATTTCAGGCTGATGGATCTTATTTGGATGACAGTTTTATAAAATCGCTGATCATAGATAATACCGGCACTAGGACTGGCGATGATATTTTGGCAAATGGTATGATAAACCCTGCGCAGCATTTGCCGAAGTTATCCATTGCAGATTTTTTCAAGGCGCTGCGCAATGATCATCGGGTGATGATCTATTTTGACTCACAGACCAAAAAGGCCTACTTTGAGAAAGCTACCAAGATATTGTCCGAACCTAACCGGTTGGATATATCCGGTATGCAGATCAAAGACTCTGTGTCGATAAAAAGGCAGTCAATTAGTGCCTATAAATTGCTTGCTAAAGTAGATGATGCAGATGAAATGTACAAGGTGCTGCCATATGAAGGATCGGTCATTGTGGGGTATACGGATTCATTTAAAGAAGTGGAGATGGCTATTGGCCGGCCGTTTATGTGGGCTGATAAACTTTGGGATATTGAAAATGTAAGGTTGCCCCGGAAGACTCAGATGGGCAATTGCTATGGGGTCGCTCTATCCGAGATGCCGGCATACAATGCAGATAATACCTATGGCAAAAATTCTTTTGCTTTCCGGCTGCTTTCCTATAAAGGTTCGGTCGGATTTGGCGGTCCAGTATGGATCGCTGAAGCTACAGCGGATGATATCGGCAATCTTAATAGAACATTTAATAATTCGCTAGCTCTGGGCGGTGAAAAGGGGGTAATCAATCGTTTTTCTTTGGCATGGTATGCTTATTACTGCATCTCTGAACAGGTGGAAATCTCAGCAAAGTTTGATGTTATTCAGTTTATGGCTATTAATCCACTGCAAAAGTTGCTGATTGCGGATGTAAATAAAGCCAAAGTAGAGGCACTGATCGACAAGGTTACATTTGAGC
Source organism: Sphingobacterium sp. UBA5639 (assembly GCF_002421245.1). Classification (NCBI taxonomy): domain Bacteria; kingdom Pseudomonadati; phylum Bacteroidota; class Sphingobacteriia; order Sphingobacteriales; family Sphingobacteriaceae; genus Sphingobacterium; species Sphingobacterium sp. UBA5639. Next base: position 58,757 of record NZ_DIJR01000011.1, on the reverse strand, counting down.
CGGCGAATAATTCTGAGCGCATCGATGCGAAGGTGATCTGTTATCCACATTATGATCTAAATGCAATAGCATCCGGATTTAGGGTGGTTGTCAATTCTCCAGAGACGATTGATCCGGAAGGAAAGCTTTATGCTAAGGTCCTGTTAAAGAATAAACCTAACGGCAATAGCTATCGAACTTATGCTGATCTCATATTAGAGTTATACCAGGACAGTCAAACTTCTATTCCTGCTCTCTCTGTAAATAAACTCAATGTACATGTTGACAGGAGAATCGTCAATTTTGATGATCAGTCCATCCGGGAAGAGGGACCTTATAATGATTATGTAGTATCTGAGAATGTTGTTGTCCTGGCTTCAAATGTCGATCGATATTGGTGGAGGTATAACGGAAGGGACGCCCTAATGTATTATGTGGTAAGCGATCCTTCTTTATTGCATGATAAATTTGAAATCATGGGTCACTGGGTTGTTCAGCTAGATGGTCAATACATTCCTTATTAATCAAGTTTTATAGTTTTGGTAGACGGCTCCTTCCAGGGGCCGTTGTCGTTTCATGCAAAAATTCCGGAAGGAATTTCGTTGCATGGCTTCGAATAATGAAAATAGAGGGGTAAATATTTACCTCAATGCAAATGCAGCTGACGACACGTTAAAGCAGCTTAAAGCCTCAGCCACGAGGTTGCGGAATGAATTGGCATTGTTGCCCAGGGGATCAGAGGAATTCGCTGAGAAAAGTAAAATCCTTGATCAGGTCAAGGATCGTCTGAAGAGCCTGCGAGACGAAGCCGAGGGCACGCGAGAAAGTTTCTTTAATCTCAAGGGCGAGCTTGCTGAGTTGGCCAAATTGGCAATCGGTGCTACCATAGGTGGATCTTTCATCGATGTTGCTAAGAACATTATTTCTCAAAACAGTAAACTTTCTGATTCGTTTGCCGGGGTTATGAAAACCACTGGATTAACTGAAGTCCAGGTTGAAGCCGTAAATAGATCCCTTCAAAAAATTGATACTAGGACGGCAAAAGATGAACTGCTAGGCTTAGCTCAGGTTGCTGGTAAATTGGGTTATTCTACAGTCGAAGATGTGGAGGGTTTTGTTCGTGCTGCAGATAAAATTGGTGTTGCGCTGGGAGAGGATCTCGGAGGGACCGAGGAAGCCGTAAATGAACTCGGTAAACTACTTGATATTTTCAAGGTAAAGGACGAATTCGGTATCGAATCAGGACTATTAAAAGTAGGTTCAGCAATCAACGACCTTGGAGCAAGCGGGACTGCTAATGAGAAAAATCTTATTGAATTTTCTGCGAAGTTGGCTGGTATAGCACCTGCCGCTAAAATATCGCTGCCTAATGTACTTGGAATGGCTTCTGTGATGGATGAATTGGGTCAAAAGGTTCAAGTTTCCTCCACAGCCATTGGCCAATTCATTACGGGCCTTGGTAGTGATGTTCCTCGATATGCAAAGATTGCTGGAATGGAGGTCCAGGCGTTCGCTAATCTTCTGAGAGATGATGCAAATGAAGCTATGATGCGCGTGTTAGATGCATCAAAAAATACCGGTGGAGGTATTGCGGAACTTGCCAAAAATATGAAAGCTTTGGATATTACCGGAGCTGAAGGACGTGCAGCTATTGGATCTTTAGCTAATAATATTGACTTGTTGAGACAGCGTCAAGATGAAGCTAACCAAAGCTTCCAGGACGGAACTTCAATTACAGCCGAATTTGATACCGTTAATAACAACCTTGCAGGGACTATTGATAAGCTTTCAAACCGCTGGGCTACCATTTGGGAAAATTCCAAAATGAGAGAATGGTTGACCGCTGCCACCGAAGGATTGATCATTCTTACCGATTGGTTATTGGTTTCCCGTGACGGAATAGAGGATATGAATAATGCGCTCCATAAGCAAGAGGAAGGCGTTATAAGTCTCGAAAAATCAACATCTCCGCTAGTAACACGTTATGAGGAGCTAAAAGGAAAGACCACCTTAACGAAGACTGAACAGGAAGAACTTCGCAAAGTTATTGACCAATTGGCAGTGCTCATTCCTACAGCCGTGACCGAATGGGGCGAATACGGTCGCGCCATGGATATCAATACAGGGAAGGTTCGTGCATTTACAAAAGCTCAAAGAGAGCTGTTCGAGTTACAGAATAGAGATAATATAAGTGATCAGAAAACTCAATTTGATACATATATCAAACTAGCGAAACAAGCTCAAGAAAAAGCTAATCAAGGATTAAAAGACGCAAATAATCCCAATAATACCTGGTTTGATAATCGGATGGCAAAAGGAGCGATCAAGACTGGGAATGATGAAAATCTTAGGATGATGGGGCAGGCATATAAAGCCGCTGTTTCTCTCCGGGATGTATATCACCAAGAACTTACTCCTCAAATGAAAAGTGTTATAGAATATTTTGATGGTATAAGTGACGCCGCAAAAAAAGCTAATGATAACGTTGATAAAAAACCGGAAATAAATAAAGGGAATGCACTAATTGTTTCTCCAGATAAAAAGCCCAAGAAAAGCCAGGAAGAAAAAGATCGAGAAGCTGCGCAAAAGCTCTATGAAAAACTAGTCGACGAGGAAAAACTGTTTAACGCACAACGCTACCAGGATCAGCTTGCTGAAAATGATAAGGAAATAGCTCTTGAGCAGGCAAAGTATGATAAACTCATCGAAGCCTGGGAAGGTTTCCGTGACAAGAAAGGGGCGAGTGAGCAGGAGAGATTGGAAGCTGAGGGGCGCGTTCTTTTCCTTCAGGCTGATAAGGAATCAGCAATTGCTCAGTTGCGTGAAAAGCAAGAGAAGGAAATCTCTGAAGCTATAACCAAAATCCGCTCCGACATGGGCCAAAAGATGCTCACTGAGCTGGATCGGGAACAGATTCGGATTAATGAGCATTATCAGAAGCTGCTGAAAGATGCAGGTACCAACGAATCTCAAAAGGCACAAATTCAGGAAGCATGGGAAAGGGAAATTGCTCAATCGAAAATCCGCGAGCGAGAACGGGTCGAGAAGGAAATTAAAGTCTTAGAAACAGGTACCACCGGATTTGTTAAAGACGAGCATAAACGGAGAATAGCTGAGATTGAAGCACAACACGATCTCGAGCTAGAAAAGCTTAAAGAAAAGTACTCGCTGGAGATTCAGGAGACTGAACTTTTCAAGCAGGCAATGGCCGCTCTCGACGCTAAATATCAGCAGAAAAAGGATGAGGAGAATGGTAAGGCCGATAAGGATCGCGCAAAGAAAATAAAGGACGCTGCCATCCAAGCTGCAGAGGATTTGTCCGGAGCTTTGTTTCAAATTGGAGCCAACAATCGGCAGGCTGAACTCGATGCAGCCCTATCCAATATCGAGAAGCAGCGTGAAAAGGAATTGTCTAATAAAAATCTCTCGGAAGCTCAAAAAAAGGCAATCAATGATAAGTATGACAAGCAGGCCCGTGCTGAAAAACTGAAAGCCTGGAAGGCTGATAAAAATGCATCATTACTTCAGGCCGGGATCAACACAGCTTTGGCAGTGACGAAGGCATTGCCAAATGTATTCCTGGCAGCAGCTGCAGCTGCTGCAGGAGCTGCACAGATCGCGGTAATTGCAGCTACAAAACCACCACAATTTTTCCACGGTGGTTTTACTCCAGGAAAGAAAGCTCAGGGTAAGGTTAACGAACCGACTTTGTTTACTAACTCATTGGGAAATCAATTTACTGCAGGTGAAAACCATATGCCGGAATATGTGATTTCTTCAGAACAATTGCGTGATCCTCGAATTGCAAATTTCGTCGATATGATGGAGGCCGGGAGAATTAATCAAATTGGGAGTCTGACAGCTCAGTCTCCAGTGATTGTTCAGAACAATTCTGATACATCAGTCCTGGAGAGTAAGATGGATCTACTTTATCAGGCTATGATCGCCATGGGTGATAAAAAGGTCATCATGTTGTTTTCTGAATTTGAAAATGCGCAGAATACGAAAGTTAAAATTGAAAACACTGTAAATTCTTAAAAATGTGGAATAATCGAATAAAAGCCTGGGGAGGAGAAACTATCACCTCCATTAAAGGCAGCTATGCAGCTATGGTCACCAGTACTCAGCAAACAGGAGAGGGTGAGAACTCGATCAAAATTAGATATAAGCAGGATTATGGTCAGATTGAAACGATAACATTTAAATTTCACCGCTATCTAGCTTTTTTGCATAAAGGGGCAGGAAAAGGTGTGGCCGGTTCAAAAGGTTCGACCTGGACAACAAAGTCCGGGCAAAAGAAAAGTACCAATCCAAAATCATTGGGCAAGCTGGGGACTGGGAAACGAAAAGCCAAAGAGTGGTTAAATCCTCAACTGGATCGCGCGGTTCCCAAACTAGCCGATCAACTGCTCGAGGAGAAATGGGATGGGGCAATGAAAGCGCTGCAGCTTCAATAATCTATGACCGTTCCAAGTGTTCCAAAAGGGCAATTGCCATAAAAAAGCCCTTTTCATTATCGAAAAGGGCGATTGGAACAATTGGAACATTTTTGCTGTTATTTTACGAGGTCGTCGAAGAACTGCATTGTTTTACTTTTTGAGTCGCTGGCCATCTTAACGTAAATCATGGTTGTTTTTAGATCGGAGTGTCCTAAAATTTCCATGAGATCGACAGGATTACCACCTAATAAAATGAACGTGGTCGCAAATGTATCCCTACTGGAGTGAAATTTCATGTATTTGTCTATACCAGCTTTAGTCAGTGCTCTACGTAATGCTTTACCCAGCGAATAGGATTCAATCGTTGGAAATATAATTCCTCTCTTTTTACCGATCAGTTCCACAGCAATTTTTGGCAGGGTGAATTCAATGACTTTACCGTATTTACGAGTTTTGAACATACTTAACCGAAGAATATTGTTGTTTCGGATATGGAGCCGTGGATCAAGCTGCTCGATATCTGATTTTCTAAGTCCGGTAAAGCAGGCCACAAGATATCGACGAAGTGCGGTATGCTCCAATTCAGTTAGAAGTTCGGTGCCATCTTCGATATAAAAATTATACAATTTGTTGATTTCATCTTTTGTCAGAACTTCCCGGATCCCATCCTGATATTTTAAAGTTTTCAATTTATCTGCAGGACTTTCCGGGATGAGTCCTTTTGATACGGCCATAGTCAGAAACTTCTTGATCACGCGCATATGGCCGGCTGTTGTATTGTGTGTGAAATTGTCCAGAAGCCAGCGCTGGTGAATCCGGAGTTCGTGATCATCGATCGTATTAAATTTCCAGTAAGATCCGGTGTCTTTAAAGTATTTTTCTATCCGGGCGATCACGGTCACGTAATGTTTATAGGTTCCGTGCTCGATCAGATGCTCGCGGAGCAATTGCCTGCCTTCGCCTTTTATAAATGCGACGATATCATCTTTTGATATTTTAAGCGATACCTCGCGCCTGATCAGCTCATGGGTAATGGCTCGATCAAGGGCATAATATCTAAAGACAAGTGCATCGACGCGCGATCGCTCATTTTGTATCCGGAAATTATTTTGGGTGCAAAGGGTGTCATCATCAAATCCGTCACGTGGGAGGAGTACTCCATTGTCGAACTTGTCAACTGGCCATGAAATCTTGAGTGGGATCATGTCGGCAACGCCGTCGATAGATACGTGTATGTGGACAGAACCTCTTGCAGGATTTTTTCCTTGTGTCCGCTGTCTTATTGAAACTTTTACTTTTTGGTTGGTGGTTCTCATGTTAAACGCGTTTTAAATTTGTTTTTGGGTGTGGCAGAAAATGCCTTTAAATCGTTAACACGGGCCCCGATCTGACTAGTTACAAAACTAGTAAAATGAAAAATCGGCCTTAATGGTATCATTAAGGCCGATTTTTAACACTTTTGGTACGCCAATCAGGATTCGAACCTGAGACCGTCGGTTTAGAAAACCGATGCTCTATCCAGCTGAGCTATTGGCGCGTCGCTTTCGGTAATGCAAAAGTAGACATTTGTGTTATATTTCCAAAATATCGCCAACTTTTTTTTGTGGTTTTTCAATAACTGATTGCTTTTCAACAAGATTATTTTATTGATCTAGGTCAAACAAAATGAATAAAACTGCTGTTACCTTTGTGTTGTTAAACAAATAGAAAAAACATAAAATTATGGCACAAGGAAAATGGGAACTAGACGCTGCACATAGCGAGATAGAATTCAAAGTAAAACACATGATGATTACGAACGTTAAAGGAAACTTTGACGGTTTTAAAATAGATGTTGATGCCGAAGGCGAAGATTTTAAAAATGCCCTAGCGAAAGTTGTTATTGACACTGCGTCCATCAATACGCGTAATGAACAACGGGATGGACATCTAAAAAGTCCAGACTTTTTTGATGTGGAAAAATATCCCACCATTACTTTTGAGGCAACGAGTTTAGAAAATGAACAAATTAAGGGAAATTTGACTATTCGTGATGTCACTAGACCGGTCGTTTTTGATTTAGAATTTGCAGGTATCCAAAAAGACCCTTGGGGAAATACCAAAGCTGGTTTTATTGTAGAGGGCAAAATCAAACGTTCAGAATTTGGCCTTAATTGGAATGCTGCATTGGAAACAGGAGGGGTAATGGTGAGCGACGATGTAAAATTTAGTGCTGATATTCAGTTTATAAAAGCTCAATAAGCATAATATATAAAATAAAATTTGGTAGGATAGTGAAAATTCGTACTTTTGTCGCGGAGAGTTGGCAGAGTGGTCGAATGCGGCGGTCTTGAAAACCGTTAACTGTCACAGGTTCGGGGGTTCGAATCCCTCACTCTCCGCCAGGTGCAACTTTTAAAGTTTTTAAAAAGCACTAAAAAATAGATAAATCCTGCAAAATCAATGATTTGCAGGATTTTTTTGTTTATGGGGATCGCTAAAATTTTCAAAAACACTCATAATATTTGTGGCACATTCGTGGCACATTTAGTTTTTGCAAAAATGTGCCACAAAATGCCATGTAGACAACTGAAAGAATCTTTGGTTCGACATTTATAACCCTTAAAAAGTTTGATTATGTTAGAACAAAGTTATGGGCTAAGCTTCTTTCTGAAGAGCCCAAGAGAAAAAAGCCGAACTATCCGCGTAGTTTATGTTCGAATTACGGTAGATGGAATTTCAAAAGAATGTTCCACTAAAAGACAGTGGGATGTTACAAGATGGAACCAAAAGGAAGAAAAAGCTATTGGTACTAAAGAAGACGCCAAGGAACTAAATTTCTTTTTAGATTCTTTTAAGACAAAGATTAATAGCCATAGGACAGAACTGCTAAATAATGATAAGTTGATTACGGCTGTTGATCTTATCGATTTTGTGAATGGTAAGTACAAACGTCACAACTCCGTATTAGAAGAATTTCAAGAACATAATGAAGAAATAGCTTCTTTAGTTAAGACTGGCGAGTATTCAGATGGAACTCGCGAAAGATATGTCACGGCGCGTTCTCATGTAGCAGAGTTTATTAAATATAAATACGGACGGGAAGATCTTCCGTTTTCTGTACTAAACTATGAATTCGTAAAAAATTATGAATTATACCTAAAAACTATCAGAAATTGTTCGAACAATACCTCATTGAAATATATTAGTAATTTTAAGAAGATAGTACTTCGCGCAGTAGCTAAAGAAATTATTCCTAAAGATCCATTTAAACTTTTTACCAGTAAGAAAACAAAGTTAATAAAAAAACCTTTGACAAAGGCTGAATTACAGCGGATTGAAGAAAAGGTATTTTCATCTAAAAGGTTAGCAGTAGTTAGGGATGTATTTGTTTTTCAGTGTTATACAGGATTATCCTATATTGATGCTTTTCAATTAAAATGGAACGATATAAAAGAGGCTGATGATGGAAGTATGTGGATCATGTCTAGTAGACAAAAATCAAAATCTGGAACTGATATTCCTTTACTACCCAAAGCTCTTGAGATAATTGCTAAATACAGTAATGATCCTGAATGCATTAAAAGAGGAGCGGTTCTTCCAGGTCGTTCAAATCAAAAAATGAATGAATATTTAAAGGAGATTGCAGAATTATGTGGAATTTTCGAAACTCTCAATACTCATAAAGCTCGCCGTACTTTTGCCAGTACAATCACTTTAAATAATGGGGTGTCTATTCATGTAGTAAAGGAAATGCTTGGTCATTATTCAGTAAAGCAAACTGAAGAATATGCAATAACTGAACACGAAGCTATTTCACGGGAAATGAAAAAGCTAGAATCAACACTTCAGAACAGGAGTGATGGCTCTGCGAATTTAAGAACACTTCTTTTGGCACTTGAAAAAGAAATAAATCATTTGAAAAATATAGAGCAGTTAATTAAGTAAATCAGAAGGGTGACTTTTAGATTTTGGCATCTTTATCAAATTTAGTTTTGATAATTTGGATTTATCATGTTAATATTTAAAATTTAGCAAGAATTAGAAAGATTTTTATAGATTAGCATTTTATGAAAAAGTGTTTAGCTAATAGTAATAAATTAAATATATTTATTATCTCCGGCTTTAACTGTGTAATTTTCTGAAATTTATGGAATTAATAACCGAATTTATAAGACAATACAATAAAGAATACGACTATTATCAAAAGTTAGCACAAATCATTTGTAATAAAATAGAAGATCAACTATTCAAAAGAGGTATCAAAGCTATTGTTTCTTTTAGGGCTAAAAAACCGGAACGGCTCCAAGACAAACTTATTAAAAGAAATGAAGAAAAGAATTATGAAAATATTTCTGAAATTTATGAGGATATTGTTGATTTAGCAGGTATCAGAGTTTCATTGTATTTTCCTTCTGAAAGAGATCTTTTAGATGAAATAATTAACGAAATTTTCGAGGTTAAAATAACAAAAGTTTTTCCGAATAATACATATACTCCTAAATATACAAAGAGATTTTCAGGCTATTGGGCCACACATTACAGGGTTCAATTAAAAGAAGAGGCTTTGATCAATAGATATCAGAATACATTAGCAGAAATTCAAGTAGCATCGGTATTAATGCATGCTTGGTCTGAAGTTGAACATGATCTAGTATATAAACCATATTCCGGGGAACTTTCAAGAGAAGAATTAGCAATACTTGATGAAATTAATGGATTGGTGTTATCAGGTGAAATTGCATTAGAAAGATTACAATCTGCAATGGCTGCAAGAACTGAAAAAGCTTCAATAATCGAGGATAAATATGAATTAACAAATTATATTTTTAATAAGTTTAAAAATAATGAAAATGTAAAATATGGGAACACATATTTAATCAATAATTTCTTAAAAAATGATGTGAATTTTGACAAGAAAATTTTAGACGAATATTTAAATCTAGTAAATCTTGATGATAAAGAAACTATCTCTAATCAATTGTTGGATATTGTTATAAATGATCAGAGCTTTAAAGAAAATAACATATGGAAAAATTTTATTTCTAATTTAAATTTGTCTAAGACTTCTTCAAATAATTTTGAAAAATTTATAAAATATTGGACTTTGCTTGATGAAAGTGCTTCGTACTTAACAACAGATGTTCTAAATAAAGAAAGCGATCCGACTAAGGAAACTATATCAACCTTAAGTAATCGAAAATTTAAGTATTTAGGAAAAAAATTTGAGATTCTTTTAGATCGAAAAATAATATCTCCGAAGCAACTTGAGCAAATTATTTATTTAAGGAATTTAAGAAATGATATTGTTCATAATTTTAATGCCTCTAACTTGACGCATAGAGATTATGAAAATATAAAAAATATAACTTCTTATTTAATAGAAAAAGTAGAAGATAATGAACTGAGGGAAAAGCTTGAAAGAGAATTGAAATCTCTATAGGTATATGGAAGCCTAAATTCGAAGTTTTCGTTTTTAGGCTTTTTTTAACCAGGGATTTGAGTGAGATCGCGTTAATTTTCTAAAAGGGCCAGCTGTCTTCATCATCGAATATATTATAAAAGTCTTCATCATCTTCTTCATCCTCTTTGTCAGCATCATATCCATATTTTGATTTACTTATAGCTTCATTGTGCCTATCAGCCATTAAGCGCATATGTTTTTTAAAGTCGATAAATTTTACTCCTTTAGTTACTAATTGCTCAAATTCAGTTGCATATAAACCTGAAAATTTTGCTCCAGAATAACCAGTAGAACGGGCAACAATATTTTGTAGCCATGTTTCATCTTCAGTTGAAAGATTATTTCCTAGTTTAATCAAACTAATATTATCACATAATCCGTCTTTATACGCAGCTATCAGAATGCTTTTTACAAAAGAATTATTGATTTTTGATAATCTAATTATAAGATCTTGTGACACTTCAATTTTACATACAAAACTTACCCATAGAAGCCAAACAATTTCATGATGATGTGCTGCTCCAATAGATTTATCTAGAATAATACCTATGATGTTTTTCCAACCAACTTTATCAATAGACTTTCCGATTGCTACTCTCTTTGCCAAAAGTAGACACAAATAGTCTAAACAGTGTGGAAAATGGAACAATATCCTTTGAAGTTTAGGTTCAAATTCAGTCCAATAATGTTTATAATATAACTCAAATTTGTCTAATCTTCTAAGTGCTAATTTCATGGGACTTTGAGATCCAGTAGTATTGGAGATATCAAAAGCCTTGTCCAACAAATAATTAATTTCTTCAACTAAAGAATTGTAAACCTTTTCTGATCTTAATTCTTGTGCCCAAACATCATCTACAGGGAATAGTCCGGGTAAAACTTTTGTTTTAGAGTCGTTTATTTGAAGTTCATAATTCTGTAGTATATCTCGTAATTCTGACAATACAACGGAGCTATCAAATTCTGATTTTATACCCAAATAGTAGTCGTCAACATGCCTTACTCCTCCAATTATTAAATTATCAACTTTTTGTTGAAGGAGATTATCAATATCGCAAACCAAGTATTCTGCTATTATTCGAAAAGCGTCTGGTCCAACAATGACGCCACGAGTTTGCCCATTTTGACATTGTTGTATAAACCAATCAAGACTGTTAAAATATACAGATTGGGAATTTCTAGAAGTTTCAACTTTAGCTATTTCTCTACCATGTGCAGCCCATACTATAGAATGTGTATAAATGCTCGGGAAAAATTGTGCGATATCTGTTTTTAAAAGATAAGGTGAATGTTTTATCTGTGACGACAATTTAGAAACTACTTCACTTAAAGGTGGAACCAAGATCGCTCTGTCATCCTCTTCTCCTCCTAATTTTATATTGCTAATACTAAATTTAGATTGCTGTAATTTTAACTCTATCTCTTGCCAATGTTTGTCAATAAAATCACATAAACAGAAATATGGAATTGGATTAACTGCTCCATAATAACGTCTGTTACCGTCATGTTTGGTACCACTATATCTAATATACGAAGAACTCCTTTTGTTATGCTTTTTATTTATAACATCTTTAATTAATCCATTAAAGCTTCGGGCTAAATTGTTGCTTACAAAACAAGGAGGAAGGACTTCTGGAAAAAATCCTTTATTTAATAGAGAGTTTCTAATTAGTTTACTTTTCGTCATCATGGCTTCTTGGTTAATCAAATATATTAAATATTTAAAACTTCGAATATTAAAGTTTGCGAGTATCTAAGGAATTGTTTTTTTCTCACTGGAAAACTATTTCTTTATGACTTTAATGCTAAAGGAAAAATCAATTTACCAGCGGCGTAATATTTGCATTTTTTTATTTACCAAAATATATTCTTAAAACATCAAATCATAGCAGACAACAAATCTAAAAAAGGAAAATCCGACAGAAATAAAGTGAGCGTATCAGAGAATTACGAAATCCAATATTTTAAGGAGAAGATATTTCTATCCGTATATAAGTGGTAAAACCAAAGCCAAAGCCGTAACTTTAAATCGTGCAGGTACGCAGGTTCATCGATATAAAATTCAGGTAATAAATAAAGATAAATCATTTCAACGACAGACTGGTTTTTTATAGACTATTTACATTAATAAGTTGTAATCTAAAAATGGAGAATTGATATTAATAACTTTTTAAGAAAGGTTATTAAAAATAATTCCATTATCCTAAGCACGATTGAATTTTATTAAAATGTAATTTTAGCGTACCCATTTTACATTTTATCCTTTATAAAAATGTATTTCATAAAATTTCATGTAAATGGGCTGGGCTATTCGCTTGAATCTTTTTGTGCTTTCATCCTTAAAAGGATTTCCGCTGCTATCCCTTATGCGAAATTGATTTGACAAAACCTATTTGTAAGTATTAATTATTTTGATGAATTAACTCTTTTTGTTTATTTTCATAAAGGATATCAATGATTCTTTGGCCAAGTTTTACCCTATCATTATAATCAGCAAAGTTGAACCCCACAAACATTGCTTTTTTAATTACTTCTTTACGTAATGTATGTTGCATTGAGCTGTTAATAACGGCAAATATTGAAATCATATTGATATTAGGATTTTTATCTCTAAAAACTCCGATATATTCTTGAACCTTTGACTGTTCAAATTCAATAAGCGCGTAGTCAAGTTGCTTACCCGTTAATCCATCGAGCATAATAGTTTTGCCATTAGGAGTGGTGAAGCTACCTGTTAACTCTCCATTAATAATGGCTGTACCATTTTGAATGTTTCCGGCATAAAGAAACTCATTTCCTCCTTTTAGAAAATGTAAGGCCGGATGAAATGAAAATATATTCCCTAAATTATTGTTAATGTCTTCAACAGTTTCAATTAATCCCAATTCACCTGCACTTGTAACTAATGTGGCTGCTTTAAACCATAAACATTTATCTCCAAGTTTTTCGTCAATAATAGAATAGTTGAGACTTCTTTCGGAAATTCTTTTAACGTCTAGAGGGACATAAGGTAAATAAGGAATAAAGGGAATATCAAAAGCAGGTAAATTTGGAGTTTCCTTTAAGTATCCACCTTTATCTAACCTCATTGTTGTGGCTGCAGTTAACATTGCTTTGGATAATCCTTCAAATGTTGCCAATTCCAATGCCTTGGCATATTTTAAGTATTCTTCAGATTTCTTTTGATATTGGTCTTTTTCACCGGGTTTCCAAAGCACAGTTTCTGATTTTAGAAATTCTTTGGTTTGGTTTTCTTCCCAATCTATTTGCTTATTGATGGAGCCGGGACTGATTAACCTATCTTCTACCGAAGAAAGTACATCCCATCTATGGGTTGGTAAATCAAATTCTAGTTTAACCTTAGGCAAAGCAGTTTTAGAAATCTTTATATTTTTATTTACCTCAGCAACTTTTAAGTTTTGTTTTATAATTTCCGTATTTCTTACGGCTTGATTTGAAAAGGCAATCTGTCTGGCCTCAGCAGAATTTTTTTCAACTTCTTTTGTCCTTTCCATAAGGTTAGTTCTTGTTTTTCCAATCTGGCCTTGACCAGGATTTCTACTGTCCCTAATAAATGCACCATCAGTACCTCTTTCCCATACACCTGAACCAGAAGTTGCATAGTTTTCCTGTACTGGCATTGAGCCACTAGAATATGGCCATTTGAGCGCTAAACTTAACCCGTCATCATAATAAGACATTAATTTTAAATTATTAATTTGAGTGTAAGATATCTCTTCCAATAATATTTGTTCATTTTCTAGGCTAAAAAGTAGATTATCACTAATAGACATTTTATTTTGAGCCTTATTTTCAGTTTCCGAGTTATTTTTTAGTAGATTTTCAGCAAAGGTTTGATTGTCTTTGAAAAACTTTAAATGATTGTCCAAATAGTTAGTCAGGGCGAGATATAATGGTTCAGTTTTAGTGTTATTGATGACTTCTGTCATATTTTTACAGATCTCCATCATGTTGTCTAATGTAATGGAAGTTCCTAGACTTTTTCCTGTATATAAGACTTGATTTTTTAGATTAGTTACATACGTTCGAGATTGCATAATTTCCCTTGCTCTTTTACTGATATAGTATGAAGACTCCGGCGAAAAAGAGTTTAGGTTTAAAGATTTAAACCCCGACTTCACTCTATCATCAAGCAAGCTGGTTTCAAAAAACTCCTTATAGTTTTGAAGTGCTATGTAAGCCGAATTAATGTTTTGGTCTAAGGAATCTACATGTGATTTCAAATTATTATGTTCTTCTTGATATAGTTTTTTGACACTTTCAAAGGTTGTTTTGTAAATTCTAAAACAGGTTGTGTCTGCTGGAAGTTTTGAGGGTAACAAATTGAGCGCTTCTTGGTACTTCTTTGCCTGTTTTTTGTAATTTTTATCATCTACATAAGATCTATAGAGATCAAAAAGGAAAAAGCCCATATTAGCTGAATTTTCATTTTCCTGTCCTCCTTCTGTTTGTGAAACTGATAAGCTGATTGACATTTGAAAATCAGGTTTTGTTCCACCAATGGAATTCATAATAAAAAAATAAGGAACCTTATCAAGTTGTAAATTTTTGAAAGAAACCCAATCTAATGTTTTATCTAAGCTTTTTAGATTTTGTATGGATACTTTGGTCATTTCCTGTTGCTGGATGAGCTTAAAACATAGCTCTTTTGTAAAACTGACTGCCGAAGCCAATTCAGCTATTTGGGACACTGATAAAGTACTATTTGGGTTGGAAAGTGAGTTTTTTAAAACGTTAATCAGCGTAATATTCTTATTCAGTTGATTACTTGCATCGGACAGGACTACATAGGTTTTATTGGCATTGTCTCTGGCTTTGTCCAAAGTAATTTGAAAACCGTTCAACGATCTACCAGTAAAATCAGGAGTAAGCTGATCGTATGAAAGTTTATAGGCATCTTTTTTTACAAAATCCATCATGTCATCCCCAAATGTATATTCAGTTTGGGAATAAGCTTGGACTGAAATTAATATGAATAAAAATGATATTAAGGATTTCATAAGCTAAAAAATTTTAAAATCATTTCTCCTTTTCCATCTAGATCGTCCCTATTGACAGAAAGTAAGGTCAGACTATTTTTGGAATTTTCTTGAAAGGACTTTCTTAACCCGGAGCTTAAACTCATAATATTATCATTTAAGTACTTGCTGAGCTTTTCTTTGGAACAATATTGAGCCAGTTCATAAATAAGTCCTTTTACTTGGCTAATTTTTGAAAGGTAATTATTGATGTTTTCAGCTTCTAGAATCTTCAATGCTTCGTCTTTTTTATCAATAGCATTTGCTAATTTTTCGGCCTGTTGGCGCACTTGTAGATCTGAACTGGATAAAAACGGATTAAGCGCATCAGGAACCTCCGAATCTAAAATAAGTTGATAAACATAGTTAGTAAAACTGCTATTAAAATACGACTGCTCTGCAAGGTTTTTCATGGCTAGTCGAAGTTCTCCGTTTACAATATCCGGGGCTCTGGCTTCAAGGAGCTGTTCTGAATATAATCTTCTTGCAGTTGTAGCATCATGCAATATACCTTGTCCTCTCGAAATATCTCTTTGTGCTATCATCGCTCCCAAGATTTTTTGGTAAAGATTAAGTCTTGTTTCTATATTACAGGAGGGTAATTTCTTGTGCTCCTGGTGCGCATAGATAATTTGGTTTCCAAACGCACTGTTCAAATCCATCGTGCTGTAAACTTCCAAGCCACCTAAAGCTCTACTAAAATCCCTCTGGTCTCCTTCGTAGATCGTATCAATTACCACTCCTTCTCTGTAAATATATAATTTATTAGATCCCAGGTTATTTCCTTCAGAACTGGTACCTAGGTTTTTTATTCTAACCGTATGGTAAGAACCCCAGCTCAAAGTATCTGATTTGGGTATGGATATTTTGAACTGTTTGTCCCAACCGCTAAAATGTTCAATCCGTTTAAAGTTTAGGTCAAATAGCACTCTAGTCATTTTTGCAGGTCTTGAATTAAATATCTGAAGTGTGAAAGGTACTATTGTGCCCTGCATTAAGATCGAGCTATTTCCAAAAACTGCGTCGTTTGTTGCGTTACTCTTTACAATCTGATCAAATTTCTTGTCATTTTCATTGGGTCCTGGAATTGTTATTCTAGTGTCCGGTAATTTCCAGGATCTATTTATGCTTAAAGCTTTTCCTTGGGGATCAAGATCAATCAATTGTTTCTTTACCATGAGTCCTAAAAGAAAGTCTTTGTCTTCAACCTTATTGATTTTGATTAGATCTAGTTTTGGAGAATATCCATTTCGTGATAAGATCTCGAAAATAGCCCTATTGTTTTTTTCTAAGGCTAATGTCGTAAATGTATTACCATCCTCAAGTTTACCTTTAAGGTCACCGTTTACTAAGTACTTTTTATACAATTCATCGGTAGAGGGATTCTTTATATCCAGTTTTAATATAGATTCTAGCGTGAACTCTGCAAGAGATTTGTTGATTTGATCATTTGAAAATGTAATATTGAATTTTTCAATAAGGTAATCGATACTTTTTTGGTCAGGATCTCTATATTCCATATCAAAATCAATAGAATCTTCAGGAATCCTATGTGCTATCACATCAACAATGGATAATCTTGTGTTTTCTGATATAGGACTTAACAGATCATATTCTAGATAATCATAAATTTCTGTCGATATCATTTTATTTAATATCGCTTTAATATTGTTTGGATTTCCTACCATAACAGAAGTATGATAAATATTTTGATCCAGTTCTTTAGTTCGGTTTAATAATTCCTGGACCAAGCTTTCATTATTGCAGAATAAAGAAATATCAAGCAAACTAAAATTTTGATAAATAGGTTTTTGAACATCAATTTTAGCAGAATCTACCAATTGGATTACTTTACTATTTTCTTTTTTTATAGCAAAGTTTATAATCTTGTCTTGAATGGATAAGTTTTGACCATAAGCCATAAATATTCCGCATAGGAAAGTAATGCAATAGATTATTAAGGTTCTTGATAGAATTTTAAAAGAACTCATAATTTAAGATTTTAGGTTAATAGCTTTTTATGATTCACTTGACTGAAATCATGTACTTAAATTTAACACTTTTTTCCAATTCAAAAATGAAAAAAGTATTTTCGTTTTGCTAACCTTCTGATTTTCCAAAATAGGTAAGGATTCTGTAATTAAGGGATATAAGCGATTATAATTTGATTTTTTATAAAATTTTAAATAAAACCGCCTACTATAAAATTTGTTTATAGATAACCCATCTGTACTAAATTTATATTTTCAAATTGTACAAATGGGTATGAAATTAAATTAAAGTCTTTTATTCTTTCGTTTTAAGAACTTCCATTTATAATTGTGGCGCAGTAAAAAGATAATTTAGTAAAAGCTATTTTAATCAATTTTTAATCGGCATTTCTCCATTGTCCGCCTTTCTTTGGAGGTGGATCACCATCACCTGTTTCACCTAAGGTGATGTCTTCATCCAATTCGGAAAAATTTGAAATGGAGGTACTGTCTGATGTTTTTAAATTTTCGGGTCTATTTGATTGTATTGTATCTTTTAATGGTTCATTTAGGGTAGCATCATCTTGTCTACAAGAGGTTACTGATAGTATTCCGATTAAGTTTAAAATTATTGAGATAGTCTTTTTCATTTTAATATTGTTTAAGATTATCCCGGCCAGGTATTTTTAGAATTCTGAACTCGAAAGTAGACGTGTTTTGTCGGTTCTGAAACCCTATGATGGGCTCATTTAAAAATTAGTACGTGCTAATTTATAAATTGGCACCTATTTAAATATTTGGTAATTAGTTTCTTGTAGAGGTATATGATGATTATTCATTATTACGGGAATTTGCAAGGTATACAATCGTAATTTTTCTAAATTTAAGGTAGAAAATTTCGAATCCATGAAAATCAAATTTGCTTGGTTTGTTTTCATTCTGTTGAATTTTTATAGCGTATGCCTTCTTGCCGAAAATAAAAACTACAGTGAGTACTATCTAATAAGAAGAAATTATGAAAACTTCGCTGAGAATGATCCTAAGGCTTTGCCATTTATAAAGCAGTATATTAACAGATCTAAAAATGAAAAGGAATATTCTAAGTTATTCCAGGGGTATAGTGATGCAGTGCGTTATTCACCGCTGCCCTCAGATAAGCTAAAATATGCAGACAGCACTATTATTGTTGCAAAATTAAGTCATGACGATCAGCTTATCAGCGAGGCTTATCTGGAAAAGGGAGTTGTTTACTATTTTCAATTCAAAAAATATAAGCTTGCATTGGATGAATATCTTAAAGCCTGCAAATACTTAAGAGAGGGATCCGATCCATATCACAGAAATAGGCTCGTATATCTTATAGGGGTAGTGAAAAGTTATATAGGCTTTTACAACGAATCTCTGGTAAATTTTAAACAGACCAGTGCATTTTTTGAAAATGAGTCTAAAAAAGTCATGCATCCCAATATCATCTATGGATATAAACGGGGCTATTTCAATAGTATGCATCAGATGATCGTTTGTTATAGGAACTTAGGTAATTTCAAAAAGGCTGATTCACTTATTAATATTGGGCTACAATCAACTTTTAACAATAATGAATATAATCAGGAATACGGATATTTTCTTAAAGAAAGGGGAATAGAGCTCTTTCGTAAAAAACAGTTTAAAGAAGCAATCATAGCTTTAAAATCCTCTTTGCAATCGATTTCATCTGTTAATGATTTTGCATGGGCGACAGTTTGTTATTCTTATATTGGAAAATCATTTTTAGATTTAGATCAAAAGAATCAAGCAAAAAATTACTTTGAAAAAGTCGATTCCGTATTTCAGGCTAGGGGATTTATACTTCCTGAAGTTAGAAGTAGTTATGAACTTTTGATAAAGTATTATAAAAAGGAAAATAATTCAAAAAAAGAACTTTATTATACAACCGAACTGCTTAAAGCGGATAATTTTATTTCCCAAGATTTTACCTATCTATCTTCAAAGATTCATCGTGAGTTTGATACGAAAAGGCTGAATGAAGAGAAGCAGCGGCTTGATCGGAATTCAGTAATAAGTAAATGGATAAACATTTCTTTTGGGCTGATTGCGATCACTGGTGTTATTATCGCAATGATATGGTATATTGAAAATAAAAAGATAAAGAAAAGTTATGACCTTCTTACTCAGAAAATCATAAGAGAAGAATCTAAAAATAGTATTTCAGATATTACAAAAGTTAAAGACATTCAAAGTGTTGGTATTGACCCTAAAATTGTTGAGAGTTTAGCTTCAAAGCTGGATAATTTTGAAAAGAAAATAGGATATATTGAACACGGTCTGACTTTAAATAAATTAGCTAAAAAGTTTGACACCAATACTTTTTATCTTTCTCAGGTTATTAATGATCTTAAGGGGATGAATTTTAACAAATATCTTGGTGAACTAAGGATTCGCTATATAACTGGTAAATTATATAATGATCGAAAATACCTGAACTATAAAATCGAAACCCTTGCTGATGAATGTGGGATTGCATCAAGATCAAATTTTTCCAATTTATTTCAGGAAATTAACGGAATAAGACCAACAGATTTCATAAAAGAAAGACAAAAAGAGTTGGAATCGGAGAAGAAACAGTTAAGTCATGAAATAGAATAATCTTAGATAATTACTTCAATTAAATTTTCGGTCTGTTTTTTATAGCGTTTTAAATATTTTTCATTTTTTTAAAGCTAATTAGTAGATTTACCTGCTCTTACCAGTAAATAAATTATGAAGCCCGTTGAAAAGCCATACGAAGAGCTGTTGCTGCAGAGATTGCACAATGGGAACCAAACGGCCTTTAATGAACTATTTAGGATGTTCCATCCGGCGCTTATTTTCTTTTCCAAGAGACTTTTGTACAATACTGGACTGGATGAATCTGAGGAAATTGTTCAGGATGTTTTTATCAAGTTTTATGATCGCAAGGAATCTTTTTCCTCCATTGAAAAAATTCGGGCTTTTCTATATATAACCACAAAAAATGCTTGTTTTGACTATATAGCCAAAGAGCAGGTTAGGATTCGCCGCTACAATAAATTCGTGCAGAATTTTAATGAGGAAGACGAATCATCCATTGTCCGCGAAATAATCTATGCTGAAGTACTTCGTGAGGTTAGCCAGGCTATTGAAACTCTGCCAACAAAATGCAGGGAGGTTATGCAGCGTTTCTTCGTGTATGGTATGGATGCAAAAGAGATTGCGGAAGAGCTCGGTATTACCGTAAGTACAGTAAACAATCAAAAGGCAAGAGCAATTTCTATTCTTCAAAAAGGGCTTAGTGGGGCCGGAATCACGCTTTTATTAGCCACTTTATAATAATTTTATTTTTTTATTAAAATCTTTAGAGAAGCCAATACCATTTTCCGTTTCTATAGAAAAATAGGTACATGGAAGGTAACTTCGAACATATAGATAAAATTACCGGTATTATTCATAAGCATATCAAAGGAACTTCTTTGGATGATAATGAAATGCAGTTCTTAAACCTTTGGCTGCGGGAGAATGGTAATAGAGAACTGTTTAATAAGCTTACTAATGAAGGAGAGTTAACTGATTCTCTGCAAGTGTTTCATTCTACAGATACCCAAGAGCAGCTTAAAATTGTAAATGATCGAATAAGAACTAACAATGCTTCAATTTCTCCAATAAGAAAATGGTTTGCTGTAGCTGCTTCTATCATACTGGCTTTATCAATTAGTAGCTGGTTTTATTTCAAAAATTCCAAACTTGACCGTCAGAAGGATTTTGCATTTGAGGATGTAATGCCTGGGAAGAACAGAGCCGTTTTAACTTTGTCATCAGGTCAGTCAATTAATCTTGATGAAATTCATGATCAGATTGCTATTACTTCCGACGGAATTTCTTATAAGGACGGTAAAGTGATTGCTGGTTCTGAGAACATCCAATACGCCAAATTACAAACCCCAAATGGTGGAACATATGCCATTAATCTTCCTGATGGTACTAAAGTATGGTTAAACGCTGGATCAGAACTTGAATATCCGTTACATTTTACTGAAAATACACGAGAGGTAAAATTGAAAGGCGAGGGTTATTTTGATGTCGCACATGACAAGGCACATCCATTTATTGTTAACACGGATATTCAAAGGATTAAAGTACTCGGCACTTCCTTTAATGTGAGGGCTTATACCGACAAGCAGGCAACTACTTTGGTAACGGGTAAAGTTTCTGTTAATACGATTGGAAACAACAGTGAAACAAAAATAGTTCCCGGTGAGCAGGCATTAGTAGGCAATGGAAAAGTTGAAGTATCAAAGGTCGACGTTTCTGATTTTACGACATGGAAGGATGGAATGCTAGCTGGGACCTCTGTTAGGTTTGTAGATATTGCTCCAGAAGTGGAGAGATGGTATAATGTGAAATTTATATATCCTTCAGGATTTAAAAATAACGAAAAGGCATTTTTTAGTGTCAACCGAACGGTAAAATTATCATCAGTATTAAAAGCATTGGAAAGAACCTATGGTCTACATTTCCAAATATATGGAAAGGAGGTGCTGATCAAATAATAAGACTAAGTTTCATTTTGTTTATGGCCCTCGTTTAAAGATGCAGTCCCAATTGGTACTTGGGACTGCGGCGAAGGGTTAAAAAAAAATTTTTGACAAACTAAATAAGAACCCATCACGGCAAAAGTAATGAATAATATTATTCTCAGCAATGATGTTATTTTATCTTTTCCTTTATTAGAAAGGAATCGAATAACATCGGTTGAGGTAAATAGACTGTTAATGAGACTGATTCTCATTTTTACGGCCGTATTTATCTTCAATTATGGAGCGAATGCACAAAAAATTACGCTCAAACTAAATAATACACCTTTTAAATCTGCCATTCAGCAGGTTCAAAAGCTTTCGGGATATTCATTTTCAATAAATGAAAGACATTTGAAAGTGGCTAAGGCTGTTAGCTTAAATATTAAAGAAGCAGATTTATCAGAAGTTGTTTCTGCATTATTTAAAAACCAACCCTTCAACTACCTCATCGATGGCAAAATTGTTGTATCCGTCGATAAGGATGAAAAACAATCTGTGTCTGCTGTTCGACCTACTTTAAAGGAAGTTCAGCAGACTTTATATGGACTTGTACTAAATGATAAAAATGAACCGCTTATGGGTGCGACCATTAAAGTTAATGGGGGTTCTCAGCAGTTTATAACTGATCAGAATGGACGATTTGAATTACCTATGAATTTTAAAGGGGAGGAGATAACGGTATCATTTATTGGGTATTGTCCAATTCAGATCTTAGCCTATGATAATCTAAGTATTCACCTTGATAAGTCTTTGTCATCACTTGATGAAGCAGTTGTAATTGCTTATGGAACAACAACGAAAAGATATGCAACTGGTTCAATCAGTAAAATTTCAGCAAACCAAATCGAAAACCGACCGGTAAATAATGTCTTATCGACTTTGGACGGTTTAGCCCCTGGTCTAACAGTTACCCAAAGCACAGGCGTAGCTGGTGGAGCATTCAAGGTTGAATTGAGGGGTAGAACGGCATTGGATCGGTCTATTTCAGATGACCAGCCTTTATTTATTATTGATGGTATCCCTCAAACCGCGAACAACACAAGTCTAAGTTCAATACCTTCTGCAATTGGTAATCCAAGTTTAACGGCAACCCAACCTGGAGGAGTAAGTCCTTTAAATACACTAAATCCGCAGGATATAGAAAGTATTGAAATTTTAAAAGATGCAGACGCCACCAGTATTTATGGGAGCAGAGGTGCTAATGGAGTAATTTTGATAACAACCAAAAGGGGAAAACAAGGAAAAACTACCATTAATTTAAATGCGTACTCGGGTATTAGTAAAGTCCCCAACCCAATAGAAATGCTGAATACACAGCAGTATTTGGCATTAAGGAAAAAGGCTTTTCAGCTGGATAATATGTCACCTGATGAAAACAATGCTTTTGATCTAATGGTCTGGGACACCACACGCTATACTGATTTTTCTAAGCTCTTTCTATCTAATAATGCTTCAAGAAATAACATTCAGCTCAGTATTAATGGAGGAAATGAAAACACGCAATTTTTGCTTTCTGGTAATTATTCAAAAGAGAAAAGTGTTTTTTCAAAAAATCTTTCGTATCTGAGAGGGGCTTCCATGCTGAACGTAAATCATAGCTCCAAGGATCGGAAATTTAATCTTTTGGTTTCCGTAAATTATAGTGCTGACCGTAATAATATTCTTAGTGTTGATCAGGCATCTAATTTATCTTTACCGCCCAACATTCAATTATATAATAATGATGGATCTTTGGCTTGGGATGAAGGTGGAATTTCCTCAGGTTTTTGGAATCCTCTTTCTTATTTGAATCGAAGATATACTTCTAAAACAAAATCGCTTAATACTAGTGGTCAGATTAGCTATAAGGTGACAAATGACCTGACTTTGCGAAGTAATATGGGCTATAATTCTGTTTTATTTGATGAATCATCCCTTTATCCTTTGTCCGCGCAAAATCCAAACTATACTCCTTATCGCTATTCGGATTTCGCTACAAACAAGTTATCGGGATGGATCATTGAGCCTCAGGCTGAATTTACAAAAACTATTGGTCCTAGTAAACTCAATGTCCTTGTTGGAGCAACTTTCCAAGCTAAAGATCAAAATTTTGGAACCATTAATGCTACTGGTTATTCCAGTGATAATTTGATGGAATCTTTACAGGGAGCTTCAAGTATCACAGGAAAAAAATCGGCCTCACCATATCGTTATAATGCTTTTTTTGGTAGAGCTCAATATAATATGTTTGGTAAATATCTTGCCACAATATCCGCAAGGAGGGATGGTAGTAGCATTTTTGCTTCAGAGAACAGATTTTCGAATTTTGGAGCATTAGGGTTAACATGGATATTTTCAGAAGAGAAGTTTATAAAGAACAATCTTGGATTTTTAGATTTTGGTAAGCTAAGGACAAGTATAGGTACCACGGGAAATGATAAAATAAGTAATTATCAATTTTTGGATACTTGGACTACAAGTTCCGTTACGTATATTGGAAATAGTGTTTTATATCCCAATAAGCTCTATAATCCTGATTATAAATGGGAGAAAACCATAAAGCGGGAGATTGGTCTAGATCTTTCCTTTTTGAAAGAACGGATTATGCTGACAACCAATTATTATAATAACAGGAGCAGTAATCAACTTATATCTTACAAGTTACCTTCTATCAGTGGGTTCAGTACAATTATCAGGAATTTAGATGCGCTGATTGAAAATCAGGGCTGGGAATTTTCCCTTAACACCATAAATGTCCGAAATGATAAATGGAAGTGGGAGAGTGCGTTGAATCTTACTATTCCTAAAAATAAATTGCTGTCCTTTCCGAATCTGGCGAACTCTTCTTATAACTATACTTTTGTTGAAGGGCAGCCCTTGAATGTAGGTTATGGATATAAATACCTTGGCGTAAATCCTACAACTGGATTTTATGATGTTGAG
Organism: Sphingobacterium sp. UBA5639; assembly: GCF_002421245.1. Classification (NCBI taxonomy): domain Bacteria; kingdom Pseudomonadati; phylum Bacteroidota; class Sphingobacteriia; order Sphingobacteriales; family Sphingobacteriaceae; genus Sphingobacterium; species Sphingobacterium sp. UBA5639. The sequence goes on along the minus strand of NZ_DIJR01000011.1, from coordinate 34,373 downwards.
GATAAAAATGGGGATAAGGTATATGATATTAATGATTACGAGGTTTTTGGTAGTTTGGATCCTAAATTATATGGAGGGTTCTCAAATACTTTGTCCTTTAAAAGGATTTCACTCAACGTGCTATTTTCTTTCAGGAAGCAGACCGCTAAAAACTATAAGAGTTATCTCTATAGTAACATAGGAACACTTAATAATGTTCCCTCTATTATCCTTGGAAGATATTGGGAGAAAGAAGGTGATATTGCAGAACTTCAACGACCTTCCCAAACTACTTTTGGATCTATTCAGACAGCCTACTCGAATTTGTTTTTGAACTCGTCAGGAGCCTATTCAGATGCATCATATATACGGCTGAAAAATGTCGTGCTCAACTATGATATGTCTTCAAGCTCTTTGGAAAGAATTGGGATTTCGAAGGCCAGAATTTACATTCAAGGGGAAAACCTATTGACTTTTACTGGTTACGAATTGGGTGATCCTGAGACGCAGAATTGGTTGAGAACTCCACCTTTAAGGACGTTTACATTAGGAATGAATCTGACATTTTAATCTACAGTCATGAAAAATAAATTACATTTTTTTAAGTATGCTTCGGTAATATTCTTCATAGCCCTTGTTTCTTGTGATAAATTTATTGAAATCGATAATCCAATTGATCAGTTAACCACTGATGAGGTGTTTTCTGATTCAAGTACAGTTGAGTCGGCTATTTTAGGATTATATGTACAACAAATAACAAGTGGCACCTCGGGATTTTTAAATGGGAATGTTACTGTTTATCCAGGCTTGAGCAGTGACGAAATTTATAATACTAGTGCTTCGGCAAGCTTCGATCCTTTCTTAAATAATGAGCTATCCTCGACAACAACATTGTCTTGGACGAATCCTTATAACATTATCTATTCGTCTAATATTATTTTAGAAAAATTGGAAAGGTCTTCTTTATCATCTTCTTATAAGCAAAGTGCTAAGGCGGAAGTAATCTTTATCCGTGCTCTTAATTACTTTTATTTGGTAAATCTCTATGGAGCGGTGCCAATGGCATTGACATCCGATTATCGGATAACGAGTACGCTACCCCGTAGCAGTGAGGATAGAGTGTATAATCAGTTAATCGCTGATCTTAAAGCTGCTCAAAATGACATAGGTTCTGCAAATGAGAGTACAACATTAAGAGTAAACCAATGGGCTATTTCGGCATTGCTCGCTAGGATCTATCTGTTTACAAATCAATATGACCTAGCTAAGGCCGAAGCAACAAAGGTAATTGCAAGAGGGAAGTATATTTTGCCAGATCTTTCTAATACATTTCTTTCTTCAAGCACTGAAGCAATTCTTCAATTTGTTCCACCTATTACGCAAATCTTTGGTGTAGCCGAAGCTTATCGTTTTATTCCTTCTTCGGCAACAGCAAGACCGACTTTTGCGTTAACTGAATCCTTAATAAATTCTTTTGAATCAGGAGACGGTCGTAAAAGCAAATGGCTGAATCAAAATACGGTAGCAGGTAAGGTATATGCTTATCCCTATAAGTATAAGACACGGTCGGTTGTTGTTGGAGCTGCTAAACCTGAATTCAATATTGTCTTTAGACTAGGGGAAATGTACCTAATCAGGTCTGAAGCTAATGCTATTTTAGGTAATAATTTCGATGCTATAGCTGATTTAAATGTGATTCGAAAAAGAGCCTTGCTTTCTGAACTGGATAAGAATCAATCCATTTCAAAAGAAGATCTTTTAATAATCATAAATCATGAAAACCGAATTGAATTTTTTGCAGAATGGGGGCATCGTTGGCTTGATCTGAAAAGAACAGGTCAGGTTGATCTTGTCCTGCAAAATTTAAAAGGAGATAAATGGCAAAAAACGGCCGCTGTTTATCCAATTCCTTTATCTGATATTAAACAAAATCCCAATTTAACTCAAAACGAAGGTTACAATTAATTAAAAAATAATGAAAAAATATTTAGCAATTATCAGCTTGATAACCCTTGTGTTATTAAGCCGCATCTCTATGGCTTCAACTGCCGACTCTGCTTCATTTCTTAAAATCGGGGATAAGGTTCCTGATATAGAATTTAAAATAAAAAATTACTCCAAGCCTACAGCAAGAATATCTGATTTCAAAGGAAAACTGGTGATTTTGGATTTGTGGGGAGTAAACTGTAGTTCTTGTATTGCGGCAATGCCCCACATGGCAGAATTACAAAAGAAATTTGAAGGCAAAATTCAGGTTATTATGGTTACTAAAGATTCGGATGAAAAAGTAACTAAACAGGCATTACATTCTGATAATGTAAAAAATAATAAACTTCCTTCAGTTACCGATGCAAAGGTTTTGGCAGGACTTTTTAATTATACTTTTCTGCCGACTCATGTATGGATTGATGAGAATGGTATTGTTAAGTACATTACTAATGGTGGAAATGCGAATGATGAAAATATCAATAAGCATCTTAATGGAGAAAAGTTAAAAGTAAGAGAAAAAAAGGATTTAATACTGGATAATGAAAATCCAATGTTGGTGAATTGGTATCCGTACCATAAAGACATTTCCTTTTATACATATTTGGCTCCTAACAATAAAGATTATTCTACTGGTGGAGGTGAGGGACAAAGAAAATATCCCGATGGAACTATTTTTAGAATATACAGTCATGCTGCATCTTTAATTGGCTTATATAAACTAGCATTCGGTCAATATGCTCAAATATTTCCTTCAAGCAGAATTATTAACGAATCTAAAAATGCTAATAAATACAGTGTTGACCCTAAAAAAGGTTTCAAAGACCAAAATGGGTATTATTTTTATGAAGTGATTAATGGCATAAAAATTAGTAATGATCGATTGTATAAATATATGCAGAAGGAGCTTGATTTAATGTTCAATCTTAAAAGTAGTTGGGAGAAACGTGAATTAAAATGTTATGTTCTTAAGTATAAAAATAAAAATAATTTAATGTTTTCTTCAGGAGGACAGTTTAAGTATGATGAAGGAAAAGGATTTTTAAAGGTGGAAAATTTTAATTGGGGATATTTTGTTCAAGCTCAGAAGAATATGAGCACTTTAGATTTTGAATTAGTTGATGAAACGGGAATTCCGACCGAGAAATTAGTCAGTTTAAAAATTAGTACCCATTGGAGCAATATTAAGGAAATTAATTCGTCACTTGAAAAGTATGGCCTATTCATTGAAGAACAAACAAAAGTTTTTGATTGTATAATACTTAGGGATAGTGATCAAGTTGCTATTTAAATCAAAGGAGGAAAACCTCCTTTGATTATTTTTAATGAAACTGAGAAATTTTTTCGCCAGTATCTAATTTATCTGGTGAACTATTTGGTCTTTGTGGATTACTAGGATTGGAAACGGATAAATAGCCCACCTCACAAGGATTTGTATTTATCAAATTACAATCAGATTGTTCTGAATGACCTAAATAGGCATTTGTTGTTGCGTCAAACCAGTAATACACTGCTTTGCTTTCATTTTTCATTACTTCTTTTTCTTTTGATGGACCAAATGAAAATGCAGCCATTGATCCGATTGCAATTGCTGCAACTCCGAAGATTAGTTTCAAATTTTTCATGATAGGTATGCTTTTTAAATCAAAAAGCTAAACTTTAGTTTTTTGCCTACTCTGTTAGGTTTTCGGCTACCCCTTTATTATTGATTTCACTGTCCTGCTAATTTGATTGTTGAGACCTTAATTTTCTAAGAAAGAAATATTTGCCTGCTGAAATGAGCCTTATTCAAATGTATCATCAAATCAGTGTTTTAAACAAGTGTAGTGTGTGCTAATTCATAAATAAGCACAGAATCGAAAGCGGTTTTTCTTCTGTTTTCGGGGGTTAGAAAAATTTTGATTTTTGAGTTGAGAGATTTCTTTTTAATGGTTTCTTTAAGAATTGATACCCAAAAAAGCCACTTCTTATTTGGTATTAAACTTCAATTTTTGTTGCTACCCATTCTTTTAAATATTTTCTTTGGACAAACAGCACATTTTCGCCCCTTCGAATTCCCAACCCTAAAATAAGCTGTTATTTGTCTTTCCAAGGAGGTAATCTGCTCCATAGTCCATGCTAATCCCGCATCTTACCACCTTGCTTCATTGTGTTTGGATTTTCTAATTGTTTCTTAGCGAAAACGACATAAAAAGGAAGCTAAGGTGGTCATGTGCATCCTACGCTTAATCTCATTGTCAATGCCAAAAGACTACGGCATAAACACACTCCATCAGCTCAACCCATCCTTTATTCCGTTTCCTTTTGGCAATGACCATTGCCCATGACCATGAGATGGCTTTCTTTTTTTATCGTTTTTTCTTTTAAAAAACAATGACGAGGGAAGGGCAGAGGGAGTAAAAGGCTAATGCGATAACTAAGAAAATCGGAGTAATAACAAAATGTAAAACATTCAAAATCAAAAGTTATGGCACACAAGCTTAATTACAACAACAGAACAGGACGCTATTCATTTTTTAGTGTTAAAGAGAAAGCATGGCACGGTCTGGGTCAGATCGTTGAAGATTATCCAACAAGCGCAGAAGCAATCAAACATGCAGGTTTAGATTATGAGGTTGAAAAAAGTCCTTTATTCACAAAAGGATCGGGAATCGTTGAAATCGCAGAGGGTATAGTAATCCAGGATAATGAAATTGAAGTTCCTAATTATTTTGCAAATATCAGGACAGACAACAATATTGTATTGGGCGTAGTCGGTAAGGATTACCATATTGTACAGAATAAAGATGCCTTTAGTTTTTTTGATTCTATAGTAGGTAACGGAAGCGGGATTTTATACGAGACTGCAGGAGCATTGGGAGATGGGGAACGTATATTTATAACGGCAAAGCTTCCAAACTATATTAGAATTGGTAATTCTGATGATGTGATAGAAAAATATATTTTTCTCACAACCTCACATGATGGAAGTGGCAGTATAACTGCAGCATTTACCCCGATCCGTATTGTTTGCCAAAATACACTTAACGCGTCGCTTAAAAATATGAGTAACGTTGTAAGAATAAAACATACCTCCGGAGCAAAAGAAAGGTTACATGATGCACACAAAGTTATGGGGCTTGCAAATGTAATGTCCATGAAATTGGAAAGCACTTTTAATAATTGGTCTCAGATCAAGATCAAAGATAGTGAAGTTAGAAAAATCATTCAGCTTGCACTTTGTCCCAATAAGGAAACATTTGACCTTATTAAGAAAGGAGCGGAGGATGAATTATCGACGATGTTCAAAAATTCCGTTGATGACGCCTTTGCATATGCTATGGTCAATGATACGCAGCTAATGGAAACCACCAAAGGAACTTTGTTCGGAGCATATAATGCTGTTACTGGATACTATCAGAATGTCAAAAACTATAAAGACAAAGAAGCCAAATTACAGAGCATTGTGCTGGGTGGAACGGCACAGATTAAATCACAGAAAGCATTTGAGTTATGTAGTTCTTTTGAAAAAATAGGATCGGAAATATTTCAGATGAATTAAGTTAGATGATGGGATCTGCTTAAAAAGTAGTTCCCATCTTATTTTTTGTGCGGCGAAAAGACGACCTCTCGCTTTGGTCGAGAACGTCTTTTCGCGGTGGAAGCGGAGCAACCAGATTGGTACAAGCTGCGTCCATTACATCGGTCTTTGCACCAAACAGGTTGCGAGATTTTCGGGGGCTATTACATATAGCCCATATTTGTGATTGTATTGCGAATCTAGGATTGTTGTTAAAAAATAGCCCTTACAGTTTGTTTGTAAAGGCTATCTAGGATGAAAAAAAAATTATATCAGGAATATAATCCCTATTTTATTTTGAATTATTGATCTTTTCTACAAATGTTTCAATTAATTTATTTTGAGTCATAAGAATTTGTGTGATTTGCTCTTGGTTTTTTAATAGTTGATTCATCAGCTCAGGTGAATTCATATTGATTACTGGTTGATGATTGCCTACAATATTTGAACCTTTGAATTGACTATTTTGAATAAGACTATTGTAGTCTTCAGTTAGATCATTCAGGTCAACCTCAAGAACCTGGCTAACTTTTAATAGTGTTTCAAGATCTGGTTTTACATCATCGGTTTCCCATTTATGGTAAGCGGGTTGTGAAACGCCCAATTTATCAGCAAGTTCCTGTTGGGAATAGCCTTTATTCTTTCTTAATCTCGTCAGTTTTGTACCTAATGTAGTCATTTCACAGTTTTTCAATACTGCTAAATTAATAAAATATTGTAAAAGTTTTCATTTTATAACCTGAGTTATTGATTTTATAATTGTAGTTATCGTCCACGTATTTAATTCTTTCTACCTTCGCCTCAGTTAGTAACGTCTGAGGAACTGATTATGAAACTTTACCGTAAAAATACGGAGGTAGATTTGGGGGATTCCCTAAAAGTTTGTGATTTGATAATTTTTAATTTCGAGCGTCCGAAATTTACTGGCTAAATATAATGCGTCACGATCTGTCGTACCTATCAGATAATTTTGCGACTAAGAAATTTAGATATCCCACAATCTATTATGAAGCACTAAAAAACTGCTAAAAGCAGAAGATGAAAAAACAACCTAAATAAAAAATAATAACTATGCGTAAACTTTACATCGGTGCACTGTTCTTGTGCACTACGGGGGCTTGCTTTGCTCAGGAATTCCTATGGCAGAAAGACATCAAATCCACCACTCAGGATTTTCTAAGCCAGGTGACTCCGACCGTAGACCTTCAGTACTTAATTACCGGAAGTTCCATTCAGTCTAACAGCCTGTCGCAAGAAGTCAACAGCCAACAGCAGAACAACGGCTACGATTTCCATTTAGTAAAACTCAACCAACAAGGCGAAGAAGTCTGGGAAAAATACTTTGCAGGCAAGAACCATGATTACCTTTCCGCATCCCTTTCCACTCAGGACGGAGGCTTTGTTCTCGCAGGAACCTCGTATTCAGGAAAAGGACTTGATAAAAAAGACGACTCCAAAGGAGGTTCCGATATTTGGCTCATCAGAATCAATGAATTCGGAGATGAAGTATGGCAGAAAACCATAGGAAGCACTTCCGATGAAGAAGCCAGAGCAGTCATTCAAAACACTGACTTAGGATTCGTTGTGGCAGGAAATATTCAAAACTCTGCAAATGGCTATGGTTCCAAAGATGTTCTTGTTACCAAATTAGACAAGAACGGCAAAGAGCTTTCCCAACTCATTTTAGGCGGAAAAGGCTTAGACGAAGTAGAAAAAATGATTCCCACCAGAGACGGAGGTGTTTTATTAGGAGTTTATTCACGAAGTGGAAAAACTGCAACCAACAACCTGTCATCTGCAACCCCAAAACAAACTGAAAACTATGGTGAAGGTGACTACTGGATCATCAAGCTGAACAAAGACGGTAAAGTAGAATGGGAAAAGAACTATGGAGGTACAGGAGACGATCACTTAAGAACTTTGGCAATGACTACCTCAGGATTTATCATCGGTGGAGAAAGCCGTTCAGAAAGATCGGGCAATAAAACCGTGGGCGTAGAAGAAGGTACCGATCTTTGGCTTATTTCCTTAAATGAAAGAGGCGAAGAAATCTGGCAGAAATCCTACAACTTTAAAAACAGAGATGTTTTAATGGGAATGCATGTCATCTTAAGCCACAATGAAAGAGAAAAAAATAAAGACCTAACCAAAGGAATATTACTTGGAGGTTACACCCAGGCAGAAGGCAGGATAGAAACCGATGATGAAACCTTCTGGATGCTATATGTAGATGAAAACGGAAACGAACAATGGCGAAAACACGTCAAAGGAGAATCCAGAAGAAGAGAAGAAAGATTAGCAGATATTAAATTAAGCAGGGACGGATCCATTATTCTGGCAGGAACCAGTGCAGAAGAACTGGGAAAGGAGAACTGGAAAATCGTAAAGCTGGGTGATCAGCAGGTAGACCAATTGATCGAGAAGCAGGATATTAAGATCTATCCGAATCCTGTATCCGATTATGCGTATGTGGAGATTGGCTTTGATTTCAAGGAAGCGGATATTACAATGTATGATATGGCGGGAAGACAGTTGCAGAGTTTGAAAACCAAGAATAAGGTCACCAAGATTAATACTCAGCCTTTGATTCAGGGAGGGTACCTGATTACCATAAAAACGGATACCAATAAAACCGCGAATGCTAAATTGATTAAGAAATAAATGCAATAATGAGAAAAAATACATTTTTTTTAAGTGCAATATTCTTTTTAGGGATCTTTCCTAAATTATATGCACAACAAATAAGTTATGGAGACTTACCAAATCCAGTACCGTCTGTCTCCGCAATGGCAAAATATCAGGAAGCTCCTATATCAATTGCAACGGGACTTCCTTCTATAAATATACCAATTGTAAGTATTTCAAGTTTAGATAAAAATATTTCAGAAAGTATAGGCTTATCTTATAATCCTAATACTGTTATAGACGGTGAATACATTAGTGAAGTAGGACTCGGATGGACAAAATTTTCAGGAGGAGTTATTTCAAGGACAATTGTAGCTGGGCTTGACGAAAGATTTGATAATACAGGAACCGGAAATTATAATCAAAATAAATTTGATGACATTTATTATTATAATTTACCAAATGGACTTAATGGTAAATTTAAAATTAACAGGGACGGCAACACTTTTACCATTTATGATGAAGGAACAAATAATGTTAACATAGACTATACACGAACATCTAACAACGCCACATTAATTATAGACTCCTTTACTATTACAGACGATAAAGGATACAAATATATCTTTAATGATTACAGTCAAAATTTATATTCTGAGAATGGTAAACTCTACAAATCAGCATTTTTCTTAAGTAGCATTAAAAATGCCAGTGGTGTTGAGTTATTAAAGTATGAATATCAAAAGGACAACAGGTATTTTAACGGTACCAGTACAATATTATACCAAAGTTGTAAACTTAAAAAAATAAATAGTCCAGGATCAGGAAACATTAAGATCGAATACAATTTAGATTCTTCGTTAGAAGAAACAATGAATGATCCCTATTCGGTAACTAATATCACATTAGAAAATAACAGTGGAAAAATATTGAGTAAGTTCAGTTTTGAATATACATTTAATTTTTTTTCAGGTAAAAGAACACTTGTTAATATAAAGAAATTAAACGTAGATAATCTTAATGGAACTCCCGCTGAAGTAACTGGTTTATTATATTATAATAATGCTCTTCCTGATAATACACCTGTTTTTTCTAACCTTTTAGCGTGTGGAGCGACTCAGGATTATAATACCATTTATCCTAAAGAACGGGTGATTGGAGTTCTTCAAAAAATAATTTTACCGACCGGAGGTGTTACAGAATACAATTTTGAACCCAATGAATTTTTTTATGACAAAAGTGATCAAACCTATATTAATTCATTGAAAGATTATGTAGATCCCAATACCCAACAGGTTCAATCTCTAAGTTCTTCTGATTATAATACAAGCCAGGCTAATACAATATCCTTGGTTGTTCCAGGTGATCCTACCAAAAAGAAGAAAATCTATTTTGCTTTTTCAGCAGAACCACCTCGTATTATAACTCCTCCTGGCGGAGGTGATGGCGGTCCGGTAATTGATCCTGGAGATGGATCAACTCCAGGATCACCTAACTTACAAGCAAGTTTTAGTATAGATAATGGGGCTGTAACTTCTGTTAATTGTAGTGTTGAAGCTACCTCAACGTCCTATGTTTCTCATGGTTATTTTGAGATTTACCCCGGAACTCATACAATACAAATAATCAGTCAGGGAAGTATTAAAGGTAATTTTTCAACATCAGAGCTTTTTATTGCTCCTACTCCATATAAAAATATTGGATATTGGTCGGGGTTAAGAATTAAAAACATTAAAAATTATAAATCACTTTCAGATACTACTTCTGAAAAGACGGTAAGTTATTCGTATCTGAATTTCGATGGAACAGGAGATTCAAGTGGGTATAAAGTACAAAATGAAAGTTATACTAATGATTTTGGAACTTCCGAATATATAGTATATAAAAATGTAGAAGTTACCGATACAAGTACCGAAGGATACGTTCGTAATTATCTAAAAACTCCTACCGACTACCTGGAAACACAAATTACAGTTGCCGGGGAAAACTTTGATTTAAAACATTATTACAACCTTACTAAAGGGGGATTAATAAGTAAAAAGGAAATATACAATTCCAATAATCTAAAGGTCCATAGTACAGAATATGAATATGAGTTGCAGGATCAGCAGGGAACAGTTCCCATAAAATCTAGCATAGGGTATGTACGGCCTGGGATTATTAAAAATATGACTGTTTTTGAAAGGATGCATAATGGTTCTCAAACATTGACCAATATAACACAACAAGAATTTAATGGTTTAAAAGGAGGATTTAAATTGGCAAAAACCACCACAACTTCTGCGGATGGGCAGGTCAATGAAGTCTCATATTCATATCCGGTAGGTTTGGTTTTAGATGGGCAGATTAATGAATATCAGCATCTGTGGAATGCCAATATGAAAGGAATTATTGTAAAGACTACTACGAAAAGGAATGGAGAGGTTATTTCAACAGGAGATATAAAATTTGCTAATAATAGTTTTTATCCTACTTCGGTAATCTCTACCAACTCCTATGACAACAGTGTCATGTCTAGTATTCGGTATGATAATTATGATGAGAGGGGCAATCTAGTACAATTTACAAAAGTTATAGACGAAACAACAGGTATTGGAGTACCGACAACCATTATTTACGGATACAATAAGACGTTGCCTATTGCTAAAATAGAAGGTGCCAAACTTTCGGATATTCCGAGCTCTCTCATTACGGCAATTGTCAATGCTTCCAACGAAGATGCCAATGCCACTGCTGCGCAGGAAGAAGCCAAGGAACTGGCGTTGATCGATGCATTGAATACCTTTAAAAACGATACTTCACTTCAGAACTTTATGGTGACCTGCTATACCTACAATCCATTAATAGGTCTTACCACTACCATACCTCCTAACGGTATTATGGAGCTTTACAAATACGACTCCTACAACAGGCTGCTTAAAACAGTAGACGCGAACGGAAACACCATAAAAGAATACCAGTATAACTACAAACAATAACCATCATCATGAAAAAATCAATTCTATTTATTTTGTTGTTTGTAGCACAAATCATTTGGGCACAGACACCAACAACCAGTGAAAATTTTATTTATACAAAAACATACCTTTCTGCAGACGGAAGTAAAAAAACAGAAACTGTACAATATTTTGACGGATTGGGAAGAGCTAAAGAAATTGTTCAGGTAAAAGCAACCCCTTTAAGAAAAGATTTGGTGTTACCCGTAACTTATGACCAGCTTGGGAGACAGACCAAAACCTTGCTGCCCGTTCCCGTGGCTACTGCCAATTCCGGCATCCATGGTATCGATGAAAACACCGTAAACAGCTATTACGGAGTGGCCAATGCATTTTCGGAACAAAGGCTCGAAAACTCTCCCTTAGCTAGAGCTCTCGAAGTATCCAGTCCTGGAACAGAATGGTCGATGGCCACCGGTCATACCGCTAAAATGCTGTATCTTATCAATACTGATGCCGATCAGGTAAAAAAATACAATACTTCAGTTTCCTGGAACAATGCTACCCTTACCACCAGCATTAGCAGTGTGTCGTTCTATGATGTCAACCAGCTTTCAAAAAACGTATTAACCGATGAAAACGGATATGTAACCATAGACTTCAAAAATTCCGAAGGCAAAACCGTATTGCTGAGAAAAGGAGAAGGTGCCGATAAGCTGGACACCTATTACCTCTACAACAATTACGGGCAGCTGGCCTTTGTGATCTCTCCCAAAGCAGACCAGCAGATTACGTCCGGCAACAATACCGTAACCACACAGATCCTGGATGATCTCTGCTACCAATACGTTTATGACAATAAATTCAGGCTGGTAGAGAAAAAACTGCCGGGTAAAGGCTGGGAATATATGGTCTATGACCTTCAGAACCGTTTGGTAGCCTCCCAGGATGCCAATATGAGAAACAACCCTGAAAATCCTAACAGGTGGATGTTTACCCGTTACGACAGGTTGGGAAGAGTGATCTATACAGGCGAGTTTACCGGAGGAACCAGATTGCAGGAGCAGAATAACGCCAATGCCAAAGGGCTGAATAATGAGAGCAGAAGCACCGCTACCTTTACCCTGAACGGGCAGGAGATCTTTTATACCAACACTGCGTATCCTTCTGCTACGTTTGTTCCATATACGGTTAATTACTATGATACTTATCCCTACAAAGGTAAGAGTTTAGAGTTTTTTCCTCTTACTACTGATGTGCTTACTTTCTATATGACCAATACCACACAGCCATTCTCCAGCAATGGGATCAACAGTATGAGAAGCCTCAAATCTATGCCGACCTCATCCTATGTCAAAAACCTGGATGATGACAGTTGGTCGGTTTCCCATATCTGGTATGATGCCTTGCTACGACCTGTAGGAAGCAAAAATCTCAATCATTTAGGAGGTTATACGAATACCGAAGAAGAACTAGATTTTTCAGGCGCGGTAGTAAGAGTCAATACTTTTCATAAAAAAACAAGTTCCGATACTGAAACAGTGATCAGAGAAAGATTTATCTATGACGACCAGTACAGGGTGAAGCAGCACTATCACCAGGTGAACGGAAATACCGAAGAGCTCCTGGCACAATATGCATACAATGAGCTGGGACAGGTCTCCAAAAAAACAGTAGGAAACGGGATTCAGGATATCGACTATACCTACAATATCAAAGGAATAGTTACGAAAGTTAATGACCCTTCCAACCTCAACGGGAAGCTTTTCGGATATGAGCTGAAATTTACCTCTACTTCCGATGCTTCAGTAGCACCCGCCAATTACAACGGGAATATCACCGAAATGACCTGGAAAAGTACCAGCGACAACATCCTGAAAAAATACAGCTACCGCTACGACCAGTACAACAGGCTGTTGGCGGGAGTATACCAGGAGCCGGAAACCACCATTCCCCAGAATGGCTTCTACAATGAAACCATGAATTATGATGCCAACGGGAACATTACCAGTCTTCAGAGGAACCAGAAAAACACTAGTGGTTTTGCAACGCAGATTGATAACCTTACCTATGCCTACGCAGGCAATAGACTTCAGAGCGTAACCGATAGCTCCCAGAACTATGCCGGTTATCCCGATGTCTCAGGAAACACCATCGGGTATGATGACAACGGAAACATGAAGAATCAGGTAGATAAAGGGATATTGCAGATTGATTATAACGTACTGGACCTTCCGAAAAAAATCATTTTTAATGAAAGCTATCTGGTAAGAGACGGATTTTTCGGACTGGAGGAAACCCGGAATATTACCACCCAAAATTCCTACCGAGCGGATGGAGTAAAGCTGAAAAAGCTTTATACTTATGGGATCGCTAAAAGTGCCACAGAGGCATATAAGCTTACTGAATATCTTGACGGTTTTCAATACGAAGTTGAAGGGACAGCTTTGTTCGGTTCCCTATTGAAGTTTGTTCCCACTTCACAAGGATATTACAACTTTGAAAACAATAAATATATCTACACCTATACCGACCATTTGGGAAATGTGCGTCTCAGCTACACTAAAGGTACCAATGGCAGTGCAGAAGCTCTTGATGAAAATAACTATTATCCTTTTGGGTTAAAACAACAAACACCTTCAATAGGTGTGGGAAATCCTGCATATAAATACCAGTACAACGGCAAAGAATTACAGCTGGAAACCGGATGGAACGATTACGGGGCAAGAATGTACATGTCTGATATCGGAAGATGGGGTGTAGTAGATCCACTAGCGGAATCATATACATCACATACTCCTTATGCCTACGTTATGAATAACCCTATGATGTTCTTTGATCCCAATGGAATGCTCTCTCAATCATTCATAGATAATATTATGGGGTCAGCAAATGAAACCACATGGTATAATACAGGGATAGGATTCACTAGTAGTGGTGGAAAATCGATGGATTATGATGGAAATACTATCAGCTGGGGACAAGATTATACACGAAGTCTACTATCAAGAGTTGGAGTAAGTTACAGCGGCGGTGGCGGTGGTGGTAGCAGTGATGTTGCAGGAGAACATATATTACCACTTGTTTGGGTAGGTAATCCTAGTAGTATATCTTGGGCTTGGCAGGCACTTGCTTATCAACAAGATTTTGCCGAAAAATTTAATGCTCATCAGGATTTCTTAGCTGAACAACGACATTACTATTTGATGAATGCCGGAAGGCTGAATGATGGGCCAATTCGCTATGTTGGAGGTGCTGGTGATGCGTTTGGAATCCTTGAAGTTGGGGGGATGATACTTTCACAAACTAATGGAGGGAAAGGAAATTACATTTTGGCCGCTTTAATGTTTACTAAAAGTGGTAATCCAAATAGCCTTTTAAAGCTTGCAAATGCCGAAAAGGGTGCTATCTTTGGAGAAGCTTTATCAAATAACTATAAAGCCAATTTTTTTAAGGCTAATCCAGGATTAGAAGGAACAGTAGTTGTGCATCATGCTGTTGAACAACAAGTTTTAAAAAGATATCCAGGTCTTGTAACTGAAAGTGAGATGCATAGTTTGGAAAATCTTCGTGGAATTCCAAAAGAAATAAATAGCGATGTACATTTGAGTCAAATTAGAAAAATTTGGAATAGATTTTATAAACAAAATCCCAATCCAACGAAGCAACAACTTTTAGATCAAGCAACATTAGTTGATCAACAATTTGGACATCAGTTTAATCCAAAATTAAAATAAATATATGTATAAATTAATTGAACCAGAGGTGGCTGGAGGATTAGGAGAGAAGACCGAGCTAGATAATTCTGTATTTCCTCCTCTTGTAAAAAAATTAAATTATGAATTTGATGGATGGCTCGGAGATGACATTCTAGAATCTTTTCCTTGTTATATAATGACAGAACGTTTAAAAAGAACTATAGAAAGTGAAAATCTATCAGGAATAACGTTTGATGATGTTCTTATATCGAAATCTGAAACTTTTTTAGATTTATACCCAGATAAAGAATTACCTACTTTTTTTTGGGCAAAAATTAATGGGGAAGATTATCAGGATGATTTTTTTATCACTGAACAAAATGGTTTGGCAATTTCTGAAAAAGCATATTCCTTGTTTCAAAAATTCAATATAGACCAAGCTGATTTTGAAGAATTATAATAAGTCCTTTCTATAATATAGGTGAAAACAAAGCCACAAAGTGGCTTTGTTTATGAAACATTCTTTAAGTGAAAAACTATGTCTAATGTCATTTAAATCAATTGTAAATGGAAGATACCATTGCAAATAATTATGAAAAAGCAGTCAGTGGACTAAATGAGGAATTATTAAAGAATTGTGATAATTGGTATAATTACGTTTTAAATTTACCAAAAGATCAACAAGTTGTTTATACTGTTGTTTTAGTCAATGGGCAAGTGGAGAATGGTGGCTTTCACCAGTATTTTTTCAATTCTTATGGGCAATTTGCTTATTTGACCATCAAAAATTTAAAACTAATAGGAGCCAATGAAAGAGCACAGTTGCTAGATACTGCAACTCATCTTGTTAACGAAGAATATTTCATTGAAGATAATTTCAGACATCTAATTTTTAATAGAGAGCTACAGAAAATTGTAGACTTCGATGAAATTCTATTCAATAGATTAAATGAATTGGATGATAAGTACTATGATATGGAAGAAGAAAATGTTTATGATCTCCTAGAAGGTTATCTTAATGTACAATCATAAAAATTAATATGAAGCTTTTAGAATGGAAAAATACCAAGACTATCTAAATAAACAAGCCTATGCATCCAAAAGAAAAAGAGAACATTTTAAAATTAGATCCGTTTAAAAGATATCAGCATTTTCTAAAAAAAATAGCAGATTTTGAAGAGCTCTGGACAATTGTTGATGAAGATGGAAATTATGCTATTTCTGAAATAGATGGCTACAAACTCATTTCTTTTTGGACTGTGGAAGAGTTTATATTTTCAAATTTGAGTGATGGGTGGGAAGATTGTAAACCATTTAAATTAATTCTAGAAGATTTGCAAAATGAATTATATGAAATCATTGCTACAGAAAACTACTTAATCAACGTGTTTCCTATTAACGGAAAGACTGGTTTCGTTGTAAACATTAACGAGTTTAAGAGAGATTTAGATGAAGAATTAGATAAACTACAATAGAAGGATGATCTGATATTGTTCTGATTGAAGAGTCATTATATAAGATTCAAGAAAAGGAAATTTTTACCTTCAATATTTTTTAATACCGTCTCATCTAGGTGAGACGGTATTTGTTTTTATAAGAATGTGAGATTCTCGTATGGTGTTATTGGGAGTCCTTTAAAATTTTCAAATCACCCTGAATTTCCTGGAACATCTTGATGAGTTGTTGATTATCAAGGTTATTAGATTTTAAATCAAATTCTTTAGTAGCAATACTCATGGCATATTCCCAGATTTCTACAATATTTTCTAGGGGAATATTGTAAGGTTGGTAAAAAGCATTATCTGCTTTGACTGTGATTTCTTCTTTACCAATTTCTGTCAGGCGTTTATAGGTGATCCCTTCATTTCGCGTGACAAAAATATAGCTCTTTCCGATCTTGAGATCAGTCAAGCTTTCAGTGTATTTTCCGATCACATAAGCTCCGTCCTGATGCGGTGGCATACTGTCTCCTTCGGCAGGAAATGCACGATACTTTCCGTTGGTTAGGAAAGGGAATACAAGTTGCTGCAAGCTTTCGATATATTCAGGATCACTATATCCATTGAGGTAACCCATCGAGGCTTTTGCCGGAACAATTTCAATAACATTACTACCTGTCATATCAACTTTAATAGGTAGCAGAATTCTATTATCTGGAAGCTGTAAAATCTCCTCAAGATTGTATTTTCTGAGATCAACAGTGAGAAGCAGGTCAATACTGATTCCATGATAACGTGATAAACGGATCAGAATTTCTATCGGAGGTTCGGTAGATCCGTCCTCATATTTCGCATATCTTTCACGTGTAATAATGAGAATTTCAGCCACTTCCCGCTGGGAAAGATTCTTTTTCTGAGTCCTTAAAAAACGTATGTTATCAGAGAGTATTGACATTTTGGTAAAATTACTACCAATAAAAATAGTATAAATTGTGATATATGTTACCAAATTTGTACTAAATATTTTAGTAAAATGAATAGGGCGATTGTACATTGTGATCTCGATACATTTTTTGTTTCGGTTGAACGGCTTCTCAATACCAGTTTGGAGGGGAAGCCTGTGCTTATTGGAGGTGGTTCTGACAGGGGGGTAGTAGCATCATGTTCTTATGAGGCAAGAAAGTATGGAGTACATAGTGCAATGCCTATGAAGCTGGCACTTCGGATGTGTCCTGAAGCAGTCATTGTTCGCGGTGATCACGATCTCTATAGTCATTATTCAAACATGGTTACGCAAATTATAGAAGAATGCACACCTGTCGTTGAGAAAGCGAGCATCGATGAACATTATCTGGATATCACGGGTATGGATAAATTCTTTGGGTGCTGGAAATGGACGCAGGAATTGCGTCAGCGGATTATTCATGAAACAGGACTGCCAATAAGCTTTGGGCTTTCGGTCAATAAGACTGTATCGAAAATTGCGACAGGTCAAGCTAAACCTTGCGGTGAACTTCAAGTGAACTCCGGAACAGAAAAACCTTTTCTTGCACCGCTTTCTATTCGCAAAATTCCGATGGTAGGAGAGAAATCCTATACACTGCTCCGAAATATGGGTATCTCTAGGATTGCAACACTTCAGGAAATGGAGGTTTTTACGATGCAGAAGGTTCTTGGAGAAAATGGTGTCGTGATCTGGAAGAAAGCCAATGGGCTGGATGATAGTTTGGTGCTCCCATACCGTGAAAAAAAATCTATGAGCAAGGAAACTACCTTTCAACAGGATACCATTGATATGGAAATGCTGAAAAGAGTTTTGACAGAAATGACGGATACGCTTGCCTTTGACCTTCGAAAAGAAAAGAAATTGACAGGCTGTGTAACCGTGAAAATTCGCTATTCCAATTTTGATACGCATACACAGCAGCTTAAAGTGGGCTATACAAACTCGGATAGAAAGTTACTGGAAACCATGTGGATGTTATTTAAAAAGCTATATAGCCGAAGAATGTTGATCCGGCTGATCGGGATCAAGTTTTCATCATTGGTTTATGGGGAATATCAAACGGATCTTTTTAACGATAGTGTTGAAGAAATAAACCTAATGCAGGCAATGGACAAGATCCGTCTGCGTTTTGGGTCGGAATATGTTATGAAGGGATTGTGTGCACCTGATGTGGTGGGAAAAGGAGAGCGAAATGTTACTAAATCTGCATAGTTATTATAGTCTTCGTTATGGAACTTTAAGTTTAGAAGACCTGATCGCTGGAATGACTGCTGGCGGATATGATACCGCTGTGCTAACCGATATCAATAATAGTTCAGGTTCCATTGATTTTATAAAGAAAGGAATGACAGCAGGATTAAATCTTCTTGCTGGAATGGAATTCCGGGAGGGATCTATGCTGCGGTTTATTACCATTGCCAAAAACGAACGTGGTTTCAAGGAAATCAATGATTTTCGAACTAAGCTGAATTTTGAAAACCGTTCAGTACCTGAGCGTGCACCGGAGTTTAAAGAAGTTTTTGTTATCTATCCATTTTCAAGAATGGACGAGTTTCCATTACATGAGTACGAATTTATCGGAATTAAGCCAGCAGAAAGAAACCGTCTGATGCTATTAGATAGAAAATCCTTGGAACGATGTGTGATTCTGGCTCCGGTGAGCTTTCGAAAATCGGATTACATTCTTCATAAGCAGCTCCGTGCCATCGATAATAATTTATTGTTTTCTCAATTGGAGCCTGATATGATCGCCGATGAAAATGATTTTTTTGTCTCAAAGGCGAAATTGATGCGGTTATTTTCGGATATGCCACAGCTGCTTATTAATACCAATAAACTAATAAGCCAGTGTTCCTTTAATTTTGATTTTTCATCTGTAAAAAATAAAGCCACCTTTACTGGAAACCGTTTTAATGATAAACAACTGCTTTATAAATATACAATGGATGGCTTTGGGCGTCGATATGCAAAAAATGATAGAATTGCTACTGAACGTATTCAGCGGGAGCTTGAGATTATTGAAAACTTACGATTTTCCAGTTACTTTTTGATAACCGATGATATTTGCAGATATGCGCGTAGCAGGGATTTTCATTATGTGGGGAGGGGATCGGGGGCAAATTCAGCTGTAGCTTATTGCCTTGGGATCACCGATGTTGATCCTATTGCTTTGAATCTACCCTTCGAGCGGTTTCTGAATCCCAAAAGAAAAAGCCCTCCGGATTTTGACGTTGATTTTAGCTGGAATGAGCGGGACGAGATGTACGATTATATTTTCAATCGATATCAGAGTGGACATACTGCTTTAATGGGCGCAATGAGTACTTTCAGGTCTAGAAGTATTCTTCGGGAGCTCGGAAAAGTATATGGACTTCCCAAAGCTGATATTGATCGGTTGGTTCATGAACCTGATCATATGCTCAATAAGAATGAAGTGACTAATACCATATTGAGTGTTTATAATAAGATGGCTGATTTTCCGAATCAGCGTACGATCCATGCAAGTGGAGTCCTTATCTCAGAGCAACCATTGACCTGTTATTCAGCAATGGACAATCCTCCTAAAGGGCTACCGACCATGCAGTTTGATATGTATGTTGCTGAGGATATAGGATTTGAAAAGTTTGATATTCTTTCCCAGCGAGGAATTGGCCATATCAAGGATTGTAGGGAGATCGTTAGGGAAAACCTTGGAGAAATAATCGATACTGGGAATCCAAAGCGTTTTTTTAAAGACGAAAAAATCGCAGACCAATTGAGATCAGGAGATACCATCGGTTGTTTTTACATTGAGAGTCCTGCCATGAGGCAGCTCATCACAAAGCTTAAATGTGATGACTATTTAACGCTGGTTGCTGCTTCATCTATCATCCGTCCTGGAGTTGCATCTTCCGGTATGATGGGTGAGTATATCAAACGCCATCATGATCCTTCTATGGTAATCTATCCGCATCCGGTATTTAAAGAACAGCTGGAGGAAACTTACGGTGTAATGGTCTATCAAGAAGACGTAATGAAGATTGCCAACGCTTATGGCGGGCTGGACATGGCGGATGCTGACGTACTGCGAAGAATGATGTCAGGAAAGTATAGAAGCAAGGATCACCTTATTGAGATAGAAGATAAGTATTTTTCAAATTGTAAAGCTAAAGGTTATGATGAAAAGGTAAGTCGGGAAATTTGGAGACAGATGGAAAGTTTTGCAGGTTATTCTTTTAATAAGGCCCATTCAGCGTCATTTGCAGTGGAAAGCTATCAAAGTCTATTCCTGAAAACCTATTATCCATTAGAGTTTATGGTGGCTGTTCTTAATAATTATGGTGGATTTTATAACCGGAAAGTTTATGTAAATGAGGCCAGGAGGGCAGGAGCTAATATCTGTTTGCCCTGCGTCAACAGATCAAAATTCAATACTGCTATCTATGGAAAGGATATCTATCTGGGTTTTGATGTGCTATTGAATTTGGAAGGCAAACTGGCCAATCTTATTGTTAGCGAGCGCCTTGCTGGTGGAGAATATAAAAGCTTAGAAGATTTTTCAAGAAGAACCGGTGCAGGTCTTGAACAGATTGTTATTCTGATCAGGACTGGAGCATTTCGTTTTTTAAGTTCTAGCAAGAAAGAACTTTTGTGGGAGGCGCATTTGATGTTGAATAATCAGAAAACCCAAAAAGTTGTGGGATCTCTTTTTGAAATATCTTCAAAAAAGCCGGTTTTACCCAAACTGGATGAGAATGTTTTGGAAGACTATTACGATGAAATGGAACTTATCGGTTTTTGTGTTTCGGGGACTTTGTTTGATCTAGCCAAAAGTGATTATCTAGGAAATGTAAATGCTGTAAAACTAATGGAGAATGAAGGACAGATCATAAGAATTGTTGGAGATTTTGTCTGTGAGAAATTTGTAAAAACCAAACGTGGTGATCTCATGAAGTTCGGGACATTTTTGGATTCAGAAGGAAGATTTTTTGATACGGTACATTTTCCCCAGTCTTTGGCGAAATTTCCATTGCGGGGAGCAGGGTTGTATCTTGTAGAAGGGAAGGTAGTACTTGAATTTGGCTGCCCAAGTATTGAAGTTATCAAGTGCGGTAAAATGCCATTAAAAGCAGATCCAAGGAGTGAGTAAAAATTATTGATGTTTTCCTTGTCCAGATAAATTTTGTGCATTGATTTTTTATATCTTAGGATAATGGAACTTCAGACAAGAAATTTAATCATAGATACTCAGTATTTTGTTCAGAATGTATTTGATTTTAATAGAAAAGAATTGGTTACACTACGCAATTTAATTGAAAGTGGTTCAGCAAATTTATATCTTACTGATATTACTATTGCAGAAGTTCGAAAACAGATAAGGGAAAAATTATCATTGGCCTATGATAAGTTTGATACAGGGGATACTAGGTACCTGAAACCATTACCAGAATTTAAAAAGATATTACAATCGACTAGAGAGACTTTTGTAGAGGAAGTTTTAACACGCTTCGACGAGTTCTTAGAAAAATGGCAGGTAAAAATAATAGAAAGTAATGAGGTGAACTTTTTACATGTACATGAACTATATTCTAACATGAAACCTCCATTTAGTGTAGCAAAAAAGAAAGAGTTTCCTGACGCTTTTGCCCTTGAAGCAATACGAATGTGGAGAGATAACAACAAAGAAAGCGCGTATTTAATTTCTAAGGATGATGATTGGCAGAGGTATATTAAAATACATAAAACTACTGTTAATGAAGAAACGGCTTCTCTTTTATATTTAGAAGACATTTCTACTTTTATTGACGATGTTATAAGAAAAGAAGATGAATTCAAAGATCGTGTAAAGTTAGCTGATAATGCATTAAAGACGCACTGGAATACAATCAAAGAAAACATCCTGAAAAAATTGAAAATGCATGGATTTGAGTCTTATGGTTTGGAAGATGAGGAAATTGTTGATGTGTATATACTAGATTGCCGTTTATTGCAAAGCGATATTCTTGAGGTAAAAGATTCGAAAGCATCATACGAATTAGAGTTAGATATTGATTTAATTGTTAAGTTCTCAGCTCCTGATTATGAAAGTGCATATTATGATAAGGAAAATCAAGAGTATCTTAATCTAAAAAATGTTGACATATTTTCTAAACAATGGATGCTAAAAGATTGCGTAATTGACTTCACCTTTAATGATAAACCTAAAGAAAGTTTTAAAATATTAAGTTTAGAATTTGACCAAGAAAATTTTCATGTTGATTTCGATGATTTTATAGACATAGAAGAATGGAGAGAGAGTTTAATGGTCATTGTTTGTGGGGTACATAACGGAGAATTTACGACAACTGGTTTGGGGTATATGGAGTTCCAAAATATTAGTAAAGCTAAAGAAACATTTCCAGAATTAAATATCTATTCGCATTCAAAAAATTTTACGGCTGCACAGGGAAATAAAATTACCGACTCATTGAGATTTGAAACTTGGAAGGCGGTAGAATATTATTCTACCTAAACAATGAGAAGAAAATCATGTATTATAGTCCATTTGAACCTGTCACAAAATACGTTCTTAATGAACTGGTCGAATCAGGATATGAAAATTTTGTGCTTCAGCGGCTCAGTTGGCCAGGAGTAAAGGAAAAAACTGGATTTCTATTGACTCCATATGATGAAAAGAAAGATGCTATAGAACATGCTTTGCATCTAGATCCTAAAGAAGGCAAATCAATACAAATGCCTGATGATATCGAAAAGCTCGACTCTCTTTTAGTTTTTGATTCGGCTTTTCGCATATTTTTGAATAGAATTAAAGATGAAAGTTGGGAGTCATGGATGAAAAAAATTTACGAAAAGAATATTATTAATTATCTACGAACAAAAACACGGTTCAAGAGAACAAACCACCTAGACGTGTATTTTATTTTGGACCATGCGAGAGTTATTGCGGAAATAACCGATGGCGAAACAAAAAAGAAAGTATTTGCCATTGAATTATTAGAGTAAGTTAGATATATTTTTAAATAAACATGTCAACCTTTGGAACAGTATATTTGAAGATTATAGGTCCATCTAAAAACTCATCACTTCTTGCAATAATTTCCAGGTGAACTTCAACTGGAGTTTTGAAAAAAATGGCAATTTGACTATTAAAGATATCTTTTGTTTCCGAATTCTGTTTTACTGATACCGCGATATTCTTGAAACGCTCTGGTGTA
Organism: Sphingobacterium sp. UBA5639; assembly: GCF_002421245.1. Taxonomy (NCBI): domain Bacteria; kingdom Pseudomonadati; phylum Bacteroidota; class Sphingobacteriia; order Sphingobacteriales; family Sphingobacteriaceae; genus Sphingobacterium; species Sphingobacterium sp. UBA5639. The sequence continues at coordinate 10,951 of NZ_DIJR01000011.1, read as the reverse complement.
CGTTCAAAAATATCATAGTCAATATGGTAACTATGTTCGACATGGTTGTTAACGGGAAAATAAGCTGTGTAATTCATCGAATGCATAAAAATATTTGTGGCCGCATCCTGCTTTTCTTGTTGAACTCTTTTTTCAAGTTCTTGGGTTAGTAATACTTGGTAATCAGGAGACTTAAAAATTCTTACTTCTACATCAAATTCAATTGATTTATTGGAGTTATTAATTGCATCAATTCTGATTTGTCGATGTTTAGTTCTTCGTAAATCAGGCTCGGTAAAATATGAATTAGCTACTCGAAAGGCTATATCGTTTTTTCTGTCTTTTACAGATATATGACGTAAAGCGTACATTTTCTCAAAATCATCACGTTTTAATTTTCTTGTAGATGTTCCTACTCTAACAAACCCGCTTCCGATGTCAAAGCGAAAACCATTCTGATTTAGGTCTTTCTTAAATAGATACGGGAATTTATCATTGTCAAACAATCTAAAATAGGCCAACTTATGGCCATTATGAATGATTTCGGCGTATTCAAAGTTGATTTCAGGCTCAATATATTCATTGACATATTGTTGATATGAAGCCTGATCATTTAGATTTTCAATTGGTGAAAAGCTATCGGCCACACCGCCAACTTCTTCAACCCCAATAATGATGTATTTATCTTCTTTGGAAATGAAATTTGCAAAGGCCATTATATCTTTTAAAAACTCTGGCTTTTTAGGGGCGTTTTTTTCTAAAGGATATTGTTCCTTTTTAAAGTCTAAATGAGAGTACTCACTTTCGTTTTCAATCTTGTTAGCAACGATTTCTTTAATGTCTGCATTCATTCTATAAAAATAGTAACTCTTATTCATTCGATAGCTTTAAAGGCGATTAAAATAAATGGCAAATTTTTTATTATTTGAAAAAGTGGAGGCGAGTTCTTATCTTCAAATAGCTGTTAATTGGTAACTGCTATTTAATATGATAAGTATGTGTTGGGATATTTCATTACACACCGATATTGAAATTGTTAAGGCGGCATATCCTCAGTTAAGAGATGAGCGCCAGCAAATGGAGTATGATTACAATTATATGGAAAACGTTCAGGCAATAACATTTCCTAAATACCCAATATTATATAAAGACAAAGAAGGGACTGGAATTGCCCTCAAGGAGATGGAGTGGGGAGTATTGCCAACTTTCATTACTGATCCTAAACTTCAGGTTGACCGAAGACGAAATATGGTAAATGTGCGTAGTGAAAGAATTTTGGAAGATAAGAAATCCTATTGGTACCGTTTACGGAATCAACGCTGTTTAATTCCAGTGAGCGGAACATTCGAACATCGAGCGGTCAAAGGTTGGAAAAAGAAAGTTCCATATTATATTGGTCAACAGGGGAGAGATTTGTTTTATATCCCTGGATTATACCAGTGGCATGAAACAGTTGATCGTGATGGTGTCGTTGAGAAGGTCGGATCTTTTGGCATGCTTACCAGAAGTGCAAATGAAGTTATGGCAAATATCCATAATGATGGCCCTAACAAGCATCGTATGCCTTTGTTCTTGCCTGAAGATTTGGAAAAGTCTTGGCTTGAAAACATCAGTGAAGAGGAAATGCTGCCAATTTTTAATTTCGATATACCAAGTTTGGAACTTAATTTCTATCCGGTTTATACCTTGCGGGGATATCCTGATAGACCCGATGGAAAACATCGGTTTGAGCCATTTGAATGGAAGGATCTTCCGCCATTGGGTCATGATGATGCACAACAATCTTTATTTTAAATGCGCTTTGCTAAACTGAACATAAAAGTGTTGTATGCACTGGATAAGATGGGATATACCGTTTTACGTAGCGTTAATTCAGTTGATGATGAAAACCCAACATGGATTCCCGAAAAAGTTAAGGATGTTTTCCAGTATATTTTAAAAATGGATTGCGAGAATGCACTTCTTGTGATTAGTGATGCAATAAATAATATCGATCCTAAAGATTTGAAGGGGGAAGTATTACTCGATTCAATTTTATAAACAAAAAAGGATCAAAATTTTGATCCCTTTTTGTTTATATAACACTATATACTAAGATTCTTTAAATAACTATCGGTTATCTCGTTGAATTTTTTGACATCACCAGGGCTTGCATATCTGATGTCTACGGCACTCGTTTCCCACTGGGTTGATCCCATACCATACATGCTTGATACCATATTGGGATTATAAGTTCCCTTAAGTAGAGCTATAATGTCAAAAGCAAATTCCGCAAAATAAGATTCGAAATGGTCCAATTTAATTCTGTAATAGGTACCGTCTGCTAATTCTATACATTTCGATTCACCGGAAAAAGATAAGGATTGATTCCTAGGAACACTATTAAAACTTTCATTCTGAAGAAATAGCTTTCCACTGTAATATTTATCAAGTTTTTCACTTCGGAGGATGAAACCTCCATAAAAACCTCTTAAAGATGCCGCTTCTAATAATTCATCAAGAGCTGCAAAATCGCTGTCATTTTTTTCTAGGAGTTCAAAAAATACGGTAGCACAAAAGAAATTCGAAGGGAGGTATAACTTTAACGGTTGATTATTCGGATCTATTTTAGCTAAAAGTGGATTAAGTTTAGCCAGTTGTTCAACAGCTTTTTTCGCAGACTTTTTATTAAAGGTAGATTTTACCTCGATAACACCGCGAACATATTCTACAGGAATTGCAAGTGACCTTCCCTGGGCTGATGAATCTGCACTATCATCAATCCAAAGGATGGGTGATTCAAGTTGGTCATAGATGATTACATCATAATGAACAGTATTTTCCGAATTCGGTATTCCAGGAGAAATAATATAGCCTGAGGTAACGCCATAACGTTTTGGCAAAAAATTCGAAAGCCATTTTCTGAATTCAGCTTCAGCTACAACGCCGTGTTTTGTTTGAACAGCCCTTTTTTTGCTAAGTTCCCGGGCTCTATCGTAGGCAGAGAGCATTTCATCTCTTGCAACAAGGAACTGTTTCCATCCTTGGTTTGGAATTTGGACTTTCAATGGTGGAGCCTTTTTTTCCATGCTATAAAATGAGAATTAGGTTATTAATTGAAAAGTGATTTATGATAATGTTAAAAGTGGACTTTGTTTATTTAAAAAAATTAATTCTCATAATGATTTTGAATGTCATCCAGTACTTCTTCTAAATTTTCAGTTATTTGCTTTCCCGAATATCGTAATGAACGAACTCCAATTTTTTCTAATGCAAGATTTATTCTCTTGTCTTTTTCTTCATCATGAAACTCTTTCCCATCACAAAAGACAGCCAATTTTTTGTTAGCAAAATAGAAATCGACTTCTGTAATTAAGTTTTCCTGACCAATCCAAACTTCATCTTTTTGCATTTCATAATAATTAGAAACAATTTCCCCGGATTTAAATATGCTCGTCTGAATTATTGGATCTAAATTTTTGATGTATAGACCCTGAAGTAGGAACAGTTCAATCGGAGAGTCACAGCCGTAAAGTCTTCGGGAATTGGTATTATCAAATTTTCTAAAGTATAAATTACTCTTATGCTTCCTGAATTTGGCGTTAATCTGTTTACTATAAAATTGATTTTCAGGGATTATTACTTCTTTTTTATCAAAAATAGGTGATAAAAAATACATTCCCCATGTAAAGCCAACTGTATCTGTATAATCTGAATATCCTATGTTTGAAAAAATTCCGTAATCCATTCCAATTCCATTTGTCCAACTCCTAAACGGATTAAATTCTGTAAAAACTGAACCGCCCTCTTGACATAGCTCTTCCAAATCAAACTGTTTTAATAAATCACTATGCCAGGGATCAATTTTATTGTTTTTTGTCATTGGTAAAAGTGAAACGCTATATGGAAGGCCAATGATCGCCCCGTCAGGACTTTCTTCGAAGGCGTAACAATTCAGAACAAGTTGAATTGCTTGAAATTCTGTTACACCTATACTTTGATAATAATCATATTCTTCTTCAAAAGGATTGACAAATACTACAGATGAACTTTCTCCATTAAATGTACCATTCTTTCCAAGATATGCGAATCTTGATTTTGTCAGGGGGAGTAGACCATTTAGTGTATGAAAATCAAAATTTAAAAGTGGAGGTAGTTTTTTATAGTCAAAATCAAAATCTCTGCCTGCTGGAAATTCTTTGTAATATTTTAAATTTTCTTCTAAAAATTTTGGTCTATTTGTAATCATGGATCAATAGCTTCAGGAAATAGTATTGTTATTAGTAGGTTAAGTAAATTTGCCGAATCCAGCAATTTTTCATGAAACTAATATACAAAATACCTAATAAATTTGTTCTTTGATGCAGATTTTGAATTATGGCTATAAGTTGAGTTAATATTGGATATTGTTGTAGCTATGTGGAATATCTTAGCTTTGGATCTTTATGAAAAGATGAAACCATCATTTTTAACATTTAGTGATGGCTTCATCTTTTTTAAGAGAATTAATCAATATTGTTGAATTGAAAACTTAATTGCCTTTCATTTCCAAAATTATCCAATATCCAAATATCAAAAGATTGAGCAACGGTAGATTGTGAGGTATAATAAAAGGTGATCTCCGAACTTTTTGCATCTGAAAGGAAGTAGACTTTATTGGGCATAAAAGGCTTTTTTTCATTTGTGCCAATCTGATAGTTCAGGTTGCCGCTACCATCATACTGGAAGTACCGAAAGAAATATTGGACTCCGGAATATTTCCCGGTGTTTTGGATTTTCATGGAAATAGCTTCTGTTTGTCCAATAGCAATCGCTTTATTTACTGGAAGCACCTTGACTTCAAAAGGAAAGTTCTGCTGAATATCCAATTCGTCGCTTTCGCATGATGATAGGATTGTCATGCATAATAATATTATGATCCAGCTTGAGTTGAATGTTTTAAATAAAGTTTTCATTTGATTTATATTTTAAAGGTTAAAACGTAATCCGATTCCTGCTGAAGGGCGAAACTGATTGTATTTCGTTCCCCATAAATACTGAGCTTTGCCTTGCAGAGAAATAATAATGGTGTTGGTGAGGTAGGTTTCTATAGAGAGCCTTCCACCAGTGCCATAGACAAAGCCACTATCGTTTTTGATTTCTGCACCGTCAGCAAGAATCCTGTCATTTTTATTGATAAGCTGATAACCTCCTGTGGCTTCAATAGCGGTATTCAAATTGACCCTTTTACTAGGCAATCCCAGTACATAGAAACTGTATCCACCAGCTGCTAGAAATGATTCTACAGGTAGGTTAATTTCTTGGTAAATGCTTGTGCGCCTTTGATATTCTGCTCTCCAAAAGTGGTAATTGCCTCTTTTGTGATTGGTGCTGAATTCCAGTGCAATCGAATAATTCTTGCTTACCTGATGATCGGAGAACGTTCCCATATTTATTGCAATCGCTTTTTGCCTCGGCAATAATCGCTGGGCAAAAGTTGGTTGATAGAGAAATACTGCTAATAAGCAGCTATAGATAAATGCTTTCATGTTGTTTAAAATGAGATGGTTATTTGAGTCTTAAGGGGAGGTCTTTTAAAGGAATTGCTCGGATAAGATCTTCATTATTGATCTCAAGCTTCTGGTGTCTTCCGCCGTTCTTTTCACAGATCTCAATGATAAGTTGCTTATCATGGTCAAGAGTAAACTGATCTAGGAGGTATACTTCACGTCCATTATCGTTTTCCATGATTTCCTCAATGCCACTGTAGGTCCGAAGAATGGTGAGTGGTTTTTCCTGAGAAACAGTTCGTTTGGCAATCCTTTGATCAACTACCTTCAAACTGACAAAGTCAATGGGAAAGGAGACATTGGTCCTGTTTTGCAGATCGGTATGGAAATAGTATTTTCCCTTGTGGATGTAGATGCCTTTTAATGCAAACTGGATCCCAAAACTTTTGCTGGCAATATGCCTGAGATCATTTTTATTCCTTACGTAGATTGCTTCCATCAGTTGATCACTCATCGAAGGGGCAAATCCCAGCTCTTCCAGCTGAACTATTTTTTCAGATTCTCGGACTTGTCTTTTCATTTGCTCCAGATCATAGCTGAGCACAGTAGGATAGGCGCTGTAATACACATTAAAGCTGTAAAACCTTCCATCATCGGTTATGACTGAAAAATTGGACTCACCCTCAAAGCCTTCAACCGCTGACTTTATTCGAAGGACATTGCTTGCGTTATCAGCTTTCTCCGCGGTAAGGAAATCACTTCCCAGATCAACGTATTTAATGGCCGAAGGGAAGATAAGATGACTTGTCTTGTTGTAAGTCACCTCCATCTGATAGGGCGCTAAGGAACCTTTTTTTAAGGGTGCAGTTATAATGGAATCCTGTTGTGAATAAACAAAATTACAGGTAGCTGTAAAGGAAATGATGAAAAGTATCTGCTTAATAAACTGTGTCATAATCGTAAATTTTTAGGTTAATTTTTAGAAATCAGAAAGACATGATAACCGTCTTTCAAAGTCACTTTGGGTGTCCTGATTTTTTTTGACAGAAATCCTGAAACACCCTGGATCAATCCTTTTCCAAGTTCGCCTGTGATCTGCTGTCCGGCGGACCGGCTCATCATGATATTGGTTCCGGCGGACTGGCTCATATTGGCGGTCACTTCCGAAAGTGCATTTAACTCAGGCGTGTAAGGAAGATTAAGTCCCAATTGACCATCAAGATCATACACCAAAATATCAACAGGAAGAATGTTACCGTTTGTCTCCAGTGAGGAAATTTTAAGCTGTATTCTTCCACCTTGGATTTTTGCTATTGCCGATAAAATTGATCCCTTGGGAATAGTATGTTTTGAAGTTTTCACATCTTCGAGTAACCTTAGCTTGACACTGCTTTCTTCGGTAATGGTTTGGGTTCCATGAACAATTGCCCGGATACTGTTTTTCAGAGCGCATTGCTTGATGGAACTTGCTGGTCCAAAAAAGCGTGTATTTCTAGCTTTGCTCCATTGGTTTAGAAATAGGCTATCGGACTGCTCCCTGTACAAACTTGAAATAATGCGACCAGATGCTGGCAGCACAGCGACTAGCGATTCTTTTTGGTTTGACTTTTTTTGGTCTTCAGCTACATTAGCGGGTACTGGGGAATTTGGAATTGGCGTTGGTAGGTATTTTGCTGCCATTTGATAAGACTTTTCCATCAGTGCAAGCTGATTATCAATGCTTGCAGATACTGGAACTTCGTCCTTTCTTTTAAGCTCATCCTTAAGATCCTGAACTTCTTTTTTTAGCTGCTGGGATTCATAGTTATTATCACTGCTATAAAAGGATCCCAGCGTTTGCTGCGCGTTCCGGTAGCTGTTTATCGCGGCAGAGTTTGGATTAGGTGTATTTAGTAATCCGTTTTCCGTTTGGTTTTCGGGCGATATGGTTACAGAACTATCACCATTCCAGTAATCCGAAAGGGTAGTGAGCGCGCTGTTTTGAGCTGCCGTTTTTTCTTCAAGGAGTTGCTGTTCATAAGCTTTTTGCTTGTCAGCCTGTAAAGCTGCATCCGTAGCTTGCGGAACTGCACCATTCAATCCATCTTGGTCCTTCAGGTTTTCATTTTTGGAGGGACCAAAAATGAGGTACATACAGCCTAAGAAAACAATTCCAAAAAGCACCATAATCAATGGTTTTTTATAACGCTGTAAAAGCGATAGTGATTCTGTTGTAGCAGAATCTTGAATTTTGTCTTCCGATTGGTCTATAAGAAGACTTATTCGTTTATTTTCTGTCTCTTTCATGTTAGTCTTGTAGTTTGTTTTGGGGAATATGAATTGATTTTGCTCTCTGGGTCTGGATATCCGAATTATCTATATGATCAATGCGGAAATCATGTTTTGGAAGCGGATACCCTATGCAGATCTGTAGTACAATCAGAACTGTAATGATCAGATAGCCCAGGAACATGTAAATGGTATACGCTCGCTGCTTTTTTAAAGGAAGCCTTCGCCACCTTTTATCCAGTGTATTTGTCCATACGTCCAGATTGTTTCGAAGTTGATATATCTTTTTTAACATGATATTTAAGTTTTAAAAAGAGCATGGGCGGCAAGAACCCATGCTCCGGGTTTAACGTTCTACGACTTCTACATCACGGTTTTCAAGCACCCTGAACTTTTCAATGGTAAAGCCCTGGGGATTGGTATCCGAGCGCACCGAATTGATCAGTGAACAGGAGGTCACCATCGTCCGCTTGGTGACATTGCTTGATCGGGTGATAAATTGTGTAGCGTAGGTTTTGGTATCGTAGGGATAGGTATTGAAATCACATACGATGCTATCTATCTGAATGCGCTGCTGTACATTTCCTGAAATGATCCGGTTGAAATAGCCTTTTTCAGAAAGGTCTTTGTAATAGGTAAATGCCGTTTCATCTGCCATATTGAAAGCTCTCTTCATATTATTTTCAATGGCATTTTTATCAGGTGCCAGCGTAAAAAACAGTTCATGAAACCGTCTGATATGCTCTCTGGCTTCAACAGGACGGTTGATACTTGCATCTTGGGATAGCGCAAGCATGAGGGATTTTCCGTTATCCAACACATAGATCTTTTGTCTTTGCTGCTCTGCAAATCTGTAGGATTGCCAAATGCTAAAAAGTACAAGTGCACCGCAAACTGTCGCAAAGATGATGGCATAAAGACGGATCTGTCTAAAACTGTTTTCGATGTTCCTTAAGGTTTTAAATTCCATATTCTGCTTGGTTTATTTGAGTAATTGACCTGCAATGTTTCCTCCAACTGCACCTGCACCAGCGCCAGCAATGTTTCCAGTCTTTGTCGCCATCCCGGTAATGTTTCGGGTAAAGTTTCCAGCGCCACCGGCCTGAATAATCCATCCCGTAACGGTTGGAACTGTAAAATATCCGATGATGCCAATAATCATGTAGATGATGTAAACGGTATCCGAGGAATCGGGAATGAAATTGGGATCGGACAGTTTTTCGATATCCCTTTCCAGAATCAATGACTGGATTTTGGAAAGCATGGAACTGAACAGATCAGCAACTGGAAGCCAGAGGTAAACTGAGATGTACCTCGTCAGCCACTGGGTCAATGTGCTCTGGAAACCATCCCATACGGAAATCGCAAAAGCAATAGGGCCAAGGATTGAAAGTACGATGAGAAAGAAAGTCCGTATCGTATCAATGACCAGTGCCGCAGCCTGAAACAGGATTTCAAGAAACTCCCGGAAGCCATCGCGTATCTGCTTTTTGATCTCAAACATTTCCCGCTCAATGTACATTCCGGACATAGTGACAAGGTCTGATGGTGACCAGCCTAAATCTTCAAGTTTCTTATCGAATTCCTCATTGGAAACCAGATAGGCAGTTTCCGGATTCCGGAGCATGGCTTCCCGCTCGAGTAAATCTTTCTTTTCCTGTAATTTATTCAGATCAAGTACCTGATCTTCGAGCATCCCATGGGTTCCTTTTACAATCGGGCTCAGAACCGTATTGATGCTGCCGAGAACAATTGTTGGGAAAAACATAATGCAAATTCCAAGGGCAAATGGCCTTAAAAGAGGAAACACATCAATGGGTTCGGCTCGGCTGAGTGCCTGCCAAACTTTTAGGGACACATAGAACAGTGCACCCAGACCTGCAACTCCTTTGGCAACCGCAGCCATATCGGCAGATAGAGGGAGCATCTCATCATAGAGCCCCCGCAATACTTCGTGTAGATTATCGTACTGCATGACTTACCAATATTTTTGAGTGGAAGTTCCGTAAAGGTCGAGGACACGTTGGGTATTGTTTTTCTTTTTCCCACGGAGGTAGCTGATGGAAATGTTTTTATTGGTGTAATAACGAACAAGGTTATGATAGTCTTTTACTTCCTTGTACACGCGGTCAATTACATCCATCCGTTCCTTGTCATTCAGGGAAAGTCCGTTGGCTGAAACAATCTGCTTAAGCTCTTTTAAAAGCTCCACCGATTCGTTGAGCAGGGTAGAATAACCATTGGCAATAGCAGCCAGTTCCTTAGGTGAAAAGTTGGGATCGTTCATCATTCTCCCGAAATTGTTGACGTACATTTCCGACACATCGCCGACCAAAAGGACGGTCTGCTGTACTTTTCGGGCATTTTTGACCAGGTTGTTTATTGCTTTGAGCTTATCGTAATATTCCTTGCCCTGATCATAGACTTTTTTGACTTCATTGAAATTCTTCACGACATTGCTCACCGTCGATGAGGTTTGGACGATCTCATTGGCAGAATTAAGGATTCCTGAAGCAAGGTTTGCCGGATCGGTTACCACAAATTGTGCTTTAACCTGGCCCGTGCCAGCCATAATTAGGACTGAACACACGATAAATAGTAGTTTTTTCATTGGATTTGATTTTAATTTTGATTATTGGATTCTTTTCTTTTTTCAGCGGTGCGCTTGATGGCAAGCTCCATATCGCCGCCGAGCTCTTCGGAAAGGCGCATCACCTCAAGCTTTTCAGATTCCTCAGTGGTATAGGCAAGGTATTCCTCAGTAGAAACTTCTGTGGCGTATACTGCGGAATGGGTACCGCCGAGACCGATCCAAACTTCCTTATAGAACCTTTTAGGATCGTTGTTCATGTTAATGGAGAGAATCTGCGCCCGCTCCTTGTCCGTCAGTCCGAGCATAGCCTGTATATCATCAAACTTATTCATGTACTTTCGTTGGTCAAGTAGGATTTTGCAGTCTGAATTATTGATGATACTTTCCTTGACAATAGGCGACTGAATGATATCATCTACTTCTTGTGTTACGACAATGGCTTCACCAAAGAATTTTCTGACTGTCTTAAAAAGATATTTGATATACTCAGCCATGCCTTCCTTGGCAATTGCTTTCCAGGCTTCTTCAATCAAGATCAATTTGCGGATGCCTTTTAGCCGCCGCATTTTGTTGATAAAGACCTCCATGATAATGATGGTGACAACGGGAAAAAGAATCTTATGATGTAGGCTAAGCACCCAGC